>NZ_JBNHEP010000026.1:0-73844 GCF_050015995.1 Dapis brunnea BLCC-M229
TGGGGAGATGGGGAGATGGGGAGATGGGGAGATGGGGAGATGGGGAGATGGGGAGTGTGGGAGAAATTAAAAAATATACATCCTCACCATTACCATGCAGGACTACCAATAAATTTATGTTTGTGAGATATTAGCATTTTGATTGCCTCTAACTGGAGAGTACAAAGTTCTGCCAAAAAACTATTTGCTTTGAAGGCTGAAAGTATTACTGGAAAAGACTTACAGTACTTACAGTTTTGAATAAAGAGTTTTTAACCCTTAGATCGCTGAAAGCCTCAGCTAGCAATAGTTCTTCCAAGAACTTTGCACTGTCTAGTCTCTAAGTTATGAAATAATTTAATTATTGTTTGAACAACAAAAAATATTTTTAATTTTAATTCCACTCAAAAGGTTTATTAACTTCTCCCGCAATACGCTCAAATATTTCTAGTTTTTCTGGTGCCAACTCTCTTTGCCAACGTAAATCTAATTTAATAGCTATATCTACATTGCTATAGTAATCACCATTTATTTTTTCTACTTTCTTCTCTATTTCCTGTCCTCGATAGCGACGAATCAGAGAATAAGCACCCTCATTACCAGAAATATCATAATGATCGTATTGCCAATACTCTATCATAGAAGGAACAAAATTTATATTCACAAAATTACAAATTTTTTCCACAGTTTGATGAGGATTACTCGCTAATTGTTCATAAGCAATCTCAATTCTTTTCTCAGGATTAAATTTTTCAAAAAAATCATTTCTTAGTTTGTGTTTTTCTACCCATTCTGTTGCCACCTTAGCCATATCCCAATGAGGATATTTTCTCAGATAAGAGTTAACAACAGCTCTACCATCACGAACTAAATGAATTAAATACCCTTCTACTTTTCCCGATGTAAATTCTTCAGCTTGAATTTTTTTTCCAATCCAAGGATAGGCTTTACTAGCATCAATAATAACGCTTTTATTCTCTAACTTGGAAAACATAAAAGAATAAGGATTAAAAATTTGATCTGTTTTGAAAATTTGTCTAATTTTTTTCTCAAACTTTAAAGGAATATACTTATTTAAACGAGTATTTCCCAGAACGCTAGCCAATTCATATAACCCTTTTTCTCCAAAAGTTTTTTCCCAAAATTCAGATGTCATATTCACACAATCAATAGGCTTTCGCTTGCGATGACGATTGGGAAGACCGACTAATTCACCTGCGGAAAAACAGTCTGGATGACTTCCTAAAATTAGTGATAGAAGACTAGACCCAGAATGCCCACTTGACATTATAAATATGACCTTTTTGTGCATCAGTAATTATTCCTATCAAAAAGAGTAAACAAAAATAATTGATTATTTTAGATAAAAGTATAAAAGTAGGTTAAATTAGTATTGCATAGAATTATTGATATAATCAATAGCAGTAATTCAAATTGATTTTTATGACCCAAAAATAGGGTCTCAAGCCTCCCCTTTTAAGGGGATGAAAAAAGTAAACTTCAGTATTTCAAGCCTCCCTATTGCATGAGGTACTGATAACTGATAACTGATAACTGATAACTGAAATGACCAACGGTATATATACTGTAGCAAATGATGTTGTCTTCGATCAACTAGTAGCTCTACTCAACAGTATAGAGGTAAATGTTGGTACTGACACACCAGTTTGCGTAATTGCTTATGACAATCGCACGGAAAAAGTCCAAGCTGACATAGAAAAGCGAAAAAATGTCCAATTCTTAGACAATCCAGAAATATTTGCCCCTTGGGAAGAATTTTCTTACCAAGCTTGGAAAGGTCATCCAAATGCCTTGAGTATGTGGGCTGAAAAAGGTATTAAAGGAGTAAATCGAATTGGCATGAATCGTAGATATTGTGGCTTCGATCCTCAAGCTCCTTTTGAAAAGTTTATGTATTTTGATGCAGATATTCTGGTCTTAAATTCCGTTGAATATATTTTTGACCAGTTGGATAAAGATGACTTTGTTGTCTATGATTTTCAGTATAAAGACCCCTCCCATATTTTTAATTTAGACTCCCCTAAATTGTTTGAAGTTTTTCCAGAATCACGGATTCAATCTGAAATTTTTTGTGCTGGATTTTATGCAGGAAAAAGGGGTTTATTTTCCGAATCCCAAAGGGAGTTTCTAGTAGAAAAGCTTAACTCTGGAGAAGGAGAAATTTTATATACATCCGCTCCTAACCAATCTTTACTCAACTATATGAAAATGCGATTGGATATTCCTGTTTATAATTTTGGTCTAGATTTACCCCCAGAAAAAAGAACTGGTTGTTCCGTCACATCACCTCATTTTGAAGAAAGAAATAATGTACTATATGATAAAGGAGAAAGACTGACATATCTTCATTATATTGGAGTTTCTTCTAAAAGGTTTGCCAGGCTTTGTCAGGGAGAAAATTTAGATTTTCCTTATCGAGAAATTTTTCTCCACTATCGTTATCTCCATGAACCAGATAAAAGACCAAAATTTACAGGGAAACCAGAACCTTATAATCCGCCAGTAAATCTTATGACTAAAGTCTTCAAAAAACTGGGTTTGGGGCGCTAAGTTAAAAATTATCAAAGAAATTTATCGTTGCCAATGATCGGGAATTGCGAACAAATATTAATTATGGGTAGTCTGTCACAGTAATCGTATCTGAGTTAATCTTGATATTTACCTAAATCTTGATTCCTCCAAATATCCAAGAGTATTTTGATAATGAGTCGTCAAAAAATCATTTTCCCTCTAGCATCTACCATTACTATTCATCACTACCTAATTATGTAATACCGATTTGAAAAAAGAATGCTATAAGGTAAAACTTCAATTATTAAGTAATTAACACAGATGGAATGGTTTTTTTGATAATTATTAGCTAGGAGGGTTTTAATTATAGGGTTTTAATTATTCTTATGTTTACTTATCCCCTACTCCCCCTGCTCCCCCTACTCCCCCTACTCAAAAAAGTGTACTAAACATTTATCAAATTGGTATAAGGAGTCGATTTTAAAAAACTTGCCAGGTTTTGTGAAGGAAAAATTAGATTTTACCTGTTGAGAGATTTGATTCCATTATCTTTATCTCTATAAACCACAAAAAAATAAAATTTCCTAGATGATTAATAGTTGATAATTTTTGGTTGAAAATCTGTGAATTTGAAGGATAAAAAAAGTAAAATTTATGTTTTGAATAAATTGATTGTTTGGAATGAGAGGTAATTGTTGATTATTAATTATTGAAAGGTGAAGCAAAACCTGCTAATCTGTCAGTAATATAAAATGACTAAAATCTGCAAAAAATTTTGTTTAAACCGTTCAGGAAAAAACCATGAAAGGAATATATATTGTCGCCAATGATAAGGTACTTGATAATACAATTGCTCTGCTAAAAAGTATCCGATTATATGATTCTGATACTCCAATTATGATGATTCCTTTTGATGAAAATTATCAGCAGGTAGCAGAAATTGTCACAAGTAAATATGGAGTAGAAATTTATCCAGACTTGGAATTTGTAGATAATCTATGCAACAATTTGTATAACATTTTTGGTCAGGGATTTTTTAACACTCCTAACAAACAAAAAAAACAAGCTTGTTGGTTCGGACCGTTCGATGAATTTCTCTATATTGATGTTGATATTGTTGTCTTTGAAAAAATCGCTGATAATCTCAAATATCTAGAAGATTATGATTTTCTATGTTGTGACTATCAATATTTAGGTGGGATAAAAAATGTCTTTACATCCAAAGTTCTAGAAGGTAAAATTTTTACCGAAGAACAACTTAAAGATGTATTTAATAGTGGGTGGTGGGCGTCAAAGAAAAACCTATTTACAGAAAGTGAACTATATGAAACCTTCGCTGAATGTGCTGCTCATACCGAGTATTTCGACTTTTCTGAAAAAACCACAGACCAGCCAATTTTCAACTATATAGTATTAAAACATATTTCTCGGCGATTGAATCTAGTTAGACGGCCAGAAGGTAAAGGTCCCGGAAGTTGGGCAGGTAGTCCCCATTTTGAACGGGAAGGCGATCGCTTGATTGACCCCAAAGTAGGTAAACCTGTACAATATTTACATTGGGCAGGTTTTCGGATTGAACCAGGATGCCCCTATTGGGATATTTGGGAGCATTATCGATATCTCGGCGAAACTAAACCTACTTACTATCCTCAGAAAATTGAGACTAAAAAAAGTTTAGGGCAAAGATTTATTGATAAAGTCAAAAATATAGGTCAGCAAATGAAGAAAAGTTAGGGTAAGGAAACTGCGACAAGAATTTCCAATTGAGATGTATAATTTGGAGTTATAAAAACTTGAAAGATTAAATAAATTTTCTACTGAAAAATATATTCTGGTAAATCAAAAAAAATTAAATAAGGAAAGAACAAAAAAATTTCCAACGGGGATATATGGGTGGGTGACTCGGAGTCAGAAGAAGTTGAACAATTAAATCAAATATAGCCTTTGTCAAAAAGCATAATTTACAACTGTATTTTTTTCCTTGTTAGCTGTTGCCAGATGAGCTGTTCCCTAAAATTTATAATTTTGTACCTTACTCCATTATGAGAATTGCTATGCTATATGTAAATTTCTAAATGTAAATTTCTAAAATTTATTCAAGATACTTTTTAGTTTAGCTTATTATCCTCAAGATTATTTCCCAATTTTTCCACTCGTCTAATCAAAGACTTTTGATGATTTTTGATTGTTAAAATTTCCAGGTAAAAATATGACCACCGAACAAAAAAAATTTTGTTTTTGTACTTTGGCTCTAGGGCAAAGATATCGCGATATAACCAAGCAATTAGCTAAAGACTTGGAAACAAATTCTCCCGGAACTTCCCTGGTAATTTATACAGAGAAACCTGATGATTTTAGTAGCTATAAAAACGTCATGGCTTTTAAACATCATCAACAAGGTATTCAACATTGTTATAATGACAAAAGATTTCTCTGTCAGAAAGCAATATCATTATTTCCAGTAGCTATATATATAGATGCTGATACTAGAATTTTAGAATCACTACCACAAGATATTGAATGGAAGCCAGGAATTACTGGACGGCATAAAAATTTAGTAGAACACGTTTCAAAATATCGTGCTTCTAGTTTACCAATATTGAAAAAGTTAGCAGAGAAGCTAAATATTTCTGATGAGTCATTTAATAATTCTAGTTGGATAGGGGAAGCCTTATTTATTCTAGTTAGAGATAATGGTAAGGAAATAGAATTTTTGGAAACTTGGGGGAAGATGTCTAGGTATGCAGAATTAAAAGGAATGCACGCTGGAGAAGGAAGTTTAATGGGATTAGCTGCTGCAAAAATAGAATGGGTTATTGATAGTGAAGCGTGGGAAAAAATTCGTGGAGTGACTCAGCACTGGGATGCTTCTCGTAGTAAACCAAAAGCAACTTCTTGGGATAAATTACAAAAGAGGATGGGCTATCATTATCGTTTAAATAAAACTAGAATAATGGCTTTAAGAGATTTTGAATTTTATTATCGATGATCGCTATAAAATCGGGTTGCTATACACACCTTAGTAAATAAAACGTTTCTATAATTAGAGGATAAAATATCAAAACTCATACCTAAAGCAAAAAAGCAAATCTGATATGTTTGACAAATTAAATATCATTATCATTTTTAGTGATTTACCGATTGAAAAAATTTGGTAATAAATCCAATTCATTAGAACAATCTTTTACATCTTTCAACTTATAGCAATTCCCATCTCTGATGAGATACAAGATTCGTTGGTTTTAGGCAGTAGTAATTCGCGAAATAACGAATAGAAAATAAGAAAAAACTCTACTTCAGTAACTTGAGAAACCCTATATCAAACTTCAAAGATACTTATCTTGTTTTTAAGGATTTTGAGAGATTTTTAATTTTATTATTGTAATGTTAGTATTTTTAATTAAAGAGTAAAGTGTTTACTCAGCACCTTACTCTATAAAGCTTTTCTCAGACAATAAATAATAAAGAAAAAATCTAACTATAGAGAGACTGCACCCATTCCCACTCTCTTTGTAACCCCTCTTTCAAAGAAACTTGAGGTTGATAACCTAAAATTTTCTTAGCTTTAGAAACATCTGCACTGGTATGACGAGCATCTCCCCTAGCTTTTTCCACAAAATTTTTCTTAATTGGACGTCCTACTATTTCCTCCATCGTGTCAATAACTTCTGCCAATACAACCCGACTACCCCCACCTACATTAAATACCTCACCGACTGCTTCTGGTGCTTTACCTGCTGCTAAGTTAGCTGCTACTGCATCACTAATAAAAGTAAAGTCCCTAGTTTGCTGACCATCTCCATAAATAGAAATTGGTTCATCTTGCAAAATCCACTTAAAAAATTTATGAAAGGCCATATCAGGTCGTTGCCGGGGACCGTATACTGTAAAGTATCGCAAATATACACAGGGTACATCAAAATTCTGATGATATAACTTACCTAATCTTTCTGCTGCTAACTTAGTAATTCCATAAGGAGATACCGGTTGAGGACAAATAGTCTCAGGAGTGGGAAAAGTTTCAGCATTACCATATACAGAAGAAGTAGAAGCATAAACCAATCTTTTCAAATTAGGAGCATCTTTAGCAGCTTCTAGAATTATTTGAGTAGCATTAATATTACGTTCTGTATAAGAACGAAAACCTTCACCCCAACTAGCTCGAACACCTGCTTGGGCAGCTTGATGATAAACTATATCCACATCCACCAGTAAATCTGACCAATTCAAAGACTGAATATCATTTTCTATTAGTTGGAAAGCGGAATGGTCTTTAAATTGAGAAATATTCTGACGCTTCAAAGCAGGGTCATAGTAATCATTAAATTGATCGATACCTATTACTTTTTCTCCTTGATTTAAAAGAGTTTCTGCTAAATGAGATCCAATAAAACCACCAACACCTGTTACTATAATATTACTCATTGTTTTGATATATTTAAAGTTATAGTTTTATAGTTTGAGACTTAAATGATAATTATCTTGAGTGAGTATAAAAACTTCAACTTTCTTCTGTGATTCCCCGTTCCATCTTGTCTAAAATTTTGGTGAGTTGAATCCAAACAACTAACCCAGTTCCTATAGTTAAAGGTAAACAAATAGAATAAGCAACTAAATTAGTAAATCCAAATAACTGCAAGCTTGATGATAAAAAAATTAATGCACCACTAGCAATACCTAAATAAGGAATTTGTAATGTTAATCCTTTCATAGTTTCTATGTTGCAAGTAGCAGGATTTTCTGACCAATCTTGAACCAGTTGCTTAATTAATTTAGCAAATACTACTCCCGAAGATAAGCTCATCAACAAACCAACTGCAATTAAAAGATAGGGAGGTTGAGGCAGATTATACACAAAAAAATACTTCCTTGATTGATACTTTTTATCTTTTAAAGTAGGTTGGTTAAACTAAGCTTTTTCCCGCTCCGCATAGCTTCTGTTTTTCATATCGTGGTAATGCGTAGCATTTAATAGGAAAGCTTTTCCAAAGGATAAACCCAACTTGGATAAACCAGTTTTTGTTGGGTTTCCTTCCTCAATCCAACCTACAAATATTATGCTTGAGTAATGCTAAGTCGATATTACATAATTATTCATCCAAGAAAAACTGTTTTGCTTTTAATCATAATTTGAGTTTACCAGAATTAAGCAATTAATTTTTCCCTGTAATTCAGTAATATCAAGACATCAATTAATTAATTCTCTTTTTGCTCAAGAATAATTAAAGTATAAGAGTCTTTGAATTATCAACTTATAGGAGATTTTAGTGAAAAATTATGACTACTTATTCCTTATTTTCCTGGTGATTTATTTGCATAATATACTATTCAATTCTAACTGCTGTACAATAGCTAAAAAATTCCGGTAAAACCATAAAAAACATGGTAGGTAATCACTAGTTTTCAAGCTTGCTTCCTGCTTCAACCAGGGAGGTTGGCCTCTTTCAGTCTACAGGCGTAACTTCGGATGCAGTCCACCCTAAAAAATTGATTAACTTCCCCTTTATCTATTATTGCCTGAAATTGCCAGGGATTTTAATACTAGCAATCAGCTCCTGAGTCCTAACTCCTTGCTTGAGAATTTGTCATTGCCATTACAGAAGGTAAAATTGCCGCTGCTCTGTCTGTAGAAAATTCTGCTAGAGCACCCAGGGCAAGATTAAACAAACGACTTGGTTGAAGGTCATCTTGAATTAAACCCCACAGACGACTAACCTCTTCTGTGTGAATCCGATCGTCTTCTACCATTGCTAGTATCAATTGTTTTCGTAGAAATTCACCCTCTTCGCTCAAAAGATATTGTAAACCTAATTGGGCAGTAGGTAGTATATCAAAATTTTGGTCTGTCCGAGCTATGCCAATTAAATTTTCTAGCCTTTGCCACTGAAACTTTCCATCTTTAAATAATACTTCAATCAAACGACGACGTAATGCTGGGGACTCACCTTTTAATAACCTTCTTGCCACATAAGGATAAGCTATATCTACAATTCTAAAATCTGGATTTAGGGAAAGAGCTAAACCCTCTTCGGTAACTAGAGAACGAATAATCAGAGCAAACTTAGCAGGTACTCGGAAAGGGTAATCATACATTAATTCCGAGAACTTATCTGTAATTGTCTTAAAGTTAAAATCCTTGACTTTCTCACCCATAATATCTCCCAACACTATTTCTAGAGCTGGTATAATTGGCTGAATATCCACATCAGGTGCAAGAAACCCAAGCTTGACAAAATCTTTAGCTAACTCCTGATAATCTTTATTAATCAAATGAATTACTGAGTCAACCAAAGTTTCTTTAGTTTCCTGCTCCAATTGATCCATCATGCCAAAGTCAATAAAAGCCATTCGACCATCTTTTAAGGCAAATAAGTTGCCGGGATGAGGATCTGCATGAAAAAAGCCAAACTCTAGTAACTGACGTAAACCACTAGTTACACCTACAGTAATCAGAGTATCAGTATCAAGACCTGCTGCTTGAACTTTTTCTGTATCTAATAATTTAAGACCATCAATCCATTCTAGGGTCAAAACATGAGTAGTAGTATAACGCCAATATATTGATGGAATCTTGACGCTTTGGTCATCAGCAAAATAGGTCGCAAATCTTTCTGCATTACGCCCTTCATTTATATAGTCAATCTCTTCAAATAGCTTTGTGCCAAATTCATCTACAATTAGGGATAAATCATGGCCAAGATTGAGAGGCAACCAGGGAGCTAGCCAACTTGCTGCCCACCTCATCAAAAATAAATCTAGAGTTATGATGGGCAGTAAATTTGGTCGTTGAACTTTTACTGCTACATTTTCGCCAGTTTGAAGGCGTGCATGATAAACTTGACCCAGACTAGCTGCAGCAACTGGTCTGGGAGAAATTTCGCTATATATATCGTTGATGTTTTGGCCTAACTCGGTTTCGATAATTGAGATGGCTGTATCATTATCAAAAGCTGGTAACTGGTCTTGTAGTTTTGTTAGTTCTTCTAAGAAGTCTTTACGAATTAGATCGGGTCTTGTGGATAGTGCCTGACCTACTTTAATAAATGTTGGTCCTAAGCGAGTTAGTATTTTTCGCAGTTGAGTCGCTCGTTCGGGAGTATCTTCTACTTTGTGATATCGCCATTTGTCCCACAAAACTCCCAACAGAAAACTAGCAAAAGAAAAAACTATAACAAGAAATCTCCAGATTACTAACCAAAGACGGTAATGGTAATATTCAGCGATCGCTTCTGGATCGTACCGTCTATTTGAACTCAAGTGATTTTCACCCACTTTTAATATTTTCCTCTTAAATTTTATATTTTTTATTTATCGTTCTTATAAGCTAAAGGTTTTAGGTGCTAGGTAAACTTTCCTTACCTACAATTGATGACCTTCCGATCAAAATACAACCTAATACTTGCAAACTTTTTCAATGGTTTGAGTTAAATATGACTTACGGCTTTTTTAGGCTTCAACACTACACATAGTGTGGCACTATAGTTTTGATTTACTATATATAGGGTTTTTGCATAAGCCATCTGAAAAAAGGGGAGGGTGTTTCACCACACAAATAAGTAAAGGATATTGACAGTTTTTCAGTAAAGGGTAATTGTTACTCTTCTGTACTTAGTTATATTTCTCGAGCTGAAATTTTTCCTTCATCTTTTTCTTGTGTATTGCTCCCTTTTTCTACTTAACTAATGGCAGATTTTCAGTAATTCAGAAGGTATATAAAGTTTGATCCTTGCTGTCTTACATTAACTTTTTTTTATTTTCATTAAGTATAGTATACAAAACTACAAATTTCCCAAAGAAATTTTAAAGAAATATTAAAGTCTAAACTATTATCAAAATAATTTGGTCGCGTCACCCCACCTTTTAAGGTAAAATCCTTTTGGATAGTTGCTCAAAATACCCGTTACAAAAACAACTTCTGTAAATCGCCAATCCGAAGCCTCCCCTATCTGACTTCTGACTTTGTTTTGTTAAAGTTCTTGCAAACAATCTTTCAAAGCAAATATAACTTGTTCTTGTTGTGACTGAGAAAGTTCAGGAAACATAGGCAAGGACAAAACCTGATGGCAAATTTGTTCTACAATTGGCAACTGACGGTATACTAAAGATTTGTAAACAGGCTGTAAATGTAAAGGTGTGGGATAGTATATTGCTGAACCTATTCCCTTGTTTTGTAGCTGAATACGAACCCAATCGCGCAGAGAACTAGAAAAATGAGACTTTGCTGTAGCCTCTAAATCTTGACTTTTAAGCATAATTGTGTATTGATTCCAAACACATCTACCTCCAGCCAACTCTTGAGGAGGAACTACAGCAGTTATGCCACTAAGAAATTTATGGTAAATATCTGCTAAGTCACGACGTTGCTGATTCCAAGTATCTAGATAACGTAACTTAACTTGCAGAATTGCAGCTTGTATGGTATCAAGACGACTGTTAATACCGATGTGTTCATAAAGATATTTGGCCGACTGTCCATGATTTTTGAGTATCCGCACTTGAGTAGCGATCGCCGGATTATTTGTGGTCAGAGCGCCTCCATCTCCAAAAGCTCCTAAATTTTTAGTAGGAAAAAAACTAAAACAACCAATATCGCCAAAACTTCCGACTTTTTGGTTATCCCATTCTGCTCCTGTAGCTTGGGCACAGTCTTCTATAACTATTAGGTTATACTGGCGAGCGATCGCCATTAATTGGGTCATATCTACAGGTTGACCAAATAAATGTACTGGCAGAATAGCTTTTGTTTTTTCTGTTATAGCTGGTTCAAGTTGTTGAATATCTAAGTTAAAAGTCTGGGGGTCAATATCGATAAAAATGGGAGTTGCTCCTACTGCACTAATTACTTCAGCGGTAGCGAAAAAAGTGAAAGGAGTGGTAATTACTTGATCACCAGGCCCAATATTTACAGCTCGTAAAGCTAGAAATAGAGCATCAGTGCCGGAGTTACAGGATATACAATGAGGTACATCTATATAATTAGCAAATTGTTGTTCAAAGTCATCAACAATGGAACCACCAATGTAGCGACCAGAAGCAAGTACCTCTTGAACTTTGGTGTTTATCTCTTTAACAATTATTTTATACTGTTGTGTCAAATCTAGGGAAGGAATATTAGTCATATTAATAGTAATAAATTAAAATGATATAAAAGGCTAGTAAAAATTATTGATATGATAAACTGCTCCAAGCAAAGGAGCTACTGTTATAGAAGTTTTTAGTATAAATGGAACACAGACTAAATAGTTTAGGGAGATTTGATGGAACTTCCCTACTGTGGTCTAATAAAGTGAAAAATCCCGTAAAGTAATTTTTATAAAAATCATAAATATAAATTTTTCCACAATCTAAAGATAGATTTTTTTTAAATTAAGCTCAGAGAAATTTTTCTTAATTTACGACTTTTGGTAGTCACATAAATAACCTTGACTTTAGTAAGTTTATATATAGAAAGATTAGTAAAAAAAATTATTGGTTATTGGTGATTGATAGCGGTTTTCACCAAGGTAGACTACAGTAAAAATTCTATATATACCTAAAGTTTAATAAATTGCAGAAATAGTTGTATTCTATGTTAATGAAAACCGCTATAATTAAAATTTAAAATTGCCAGAAATAATTAATCCTAATCCTTTTAATAAATACAATAAAAAAATTATTTAGGGGGATACTTATGTCAACATATTCTGCGATTAAGGTTCAAAACAAAGAAAGTGGAAAAGAGGAAAAAGTTTATTGGGAAGAAGTAAAATATTACTACAAGGACAAGATGATTGAAAGTATACAAAAAAGACTTCGCGATCGTTTTGGTGGATTAATGTGGGAAGCCATGTCCGACACTTATCAGTCAAATCTGCAAAATCCTCCTGAACTTGGTGTAAATTATGATGACATGAGTAATGCTTCTAGCTAGTACAAGATTCATATTATGTTAGAGCTTTATTAGCTTCAGTGACTTGAATTAACTAATAATAGCTAAATCCTTACTTTCCAAGGAATTCAAATCTAGATTAATATAAATTAGTAAAACCTCACTAGAAACTAATTATTCTAGTGAAGTTTGTTAGTATTATTGCTAATGTATAATTCAAGTTAAAAAAATAAATATGATTCAATTAACAATTACAGATATAGCTATGGCTTTAGGACTTATTGCTATCGCTATCGGTCTCTCAGCTTGGCAAAAATTAGGATTAGAATGGCAATTATTAATAGCTACAGTTCGTACTATTGTACAGTTAATATTTGTTGGCTATATATTAGCAATAGTATTTACTACTAAACAGCCTTGGTTGGTGATAGCTATTATCTCTGTTATGTTAACAGTTGCTTCTCTAGTTACTAGGAATAGAATTAGTCAAAAAATACCTCGGTTATTACCTTTAGTTTGGGGTTCGATTTTAACCAGTACAACTTTAAGTATTAGTTATACAAATTTATTGGTTATTAAACCTGAGACTTGGTATGAACCTCAATATTTAATTCCTTTAGTGGGAATTGTATTAGGAAATGCGATGAATGGAGCAGCGATCGCTGGAGAAAGACTTGTCAGTACAATTAATTCTAGTCCAGTAGAAATTGAAACTTATTTAAGTTTAGGAGCTACACCCCAACAAGCAGTTGCTAAATATAGAAAAGATGCTATTCGTGCTGCATTAATACCTAATTTAAACCAGATGAGTGTAATCGGAATTGTCACACTTCCTGGAATTGTTACTGGTCAGTTATTAAGTGGTGTTAACCCTCTGGATGCTGTGGCGTATCAAATGTTAATTATGTTTCTTTTGGCTTTTGCAAATCTGGTGACAAGTTTATTGGTTACTTATGGTTTATGTCGGCAATTTTTTAATCAGGATGCACAACTCAAAAATTTATAAAGGTTGATTATAACAATTCCTATCTTTAGAGTGAGATACAAAATTAATTTTTTTTAGGGAGTAGGGAATAGTAATTCGGGTTCGGTGGGAATAGGGGTGCAACCCCGTGGGGTGCGACAGACGCCAAAGGAGTAGGCAGTAGGAAATTGGGGAAACTTTACTTTTGATTTTCCCATATTTCTCAAGTAAGATTCCCCCTAGCTACTAAAAAAAATTTAATATAGTAGTATTCATTGAAGTTGGTATAATTTAAAATTAATCAATGACAATATTTATCCATGACCAATTTATCAAACACTATTTAACAGAATTATTATCTAACATAATTATTATCTAACAGATATTAGGTAGAAACAAGTAAAGATATATCTAAAGAAATAAGACAAGCTAACGGTAAGGATTCAGGTCCTATGGAAAAGCCTATAAATCTTGATGGATAAGTATTTCCAGCAATTTCCTCCCAAATTCTATTCTCAATTAGATATTGCTACAAGCCTTGATTTTCGTGATTATTGAGAATGAGGCTGTTAAATTTCTGACGTCAGTCGTTTTCAGAAGTCTCTCTATAACTAGGTTTGAGATACCTGAATCCTTAGAGCTAACGTTTCTTTTATCCCATATACTCAGACTCCTGAGAATTTATTAAACTTAGGTCTACTGGAAAAAATTACTGCCAATGTCTCTATTATCGAACCATTTAGTAATTCAGTTACTTCTAGATAAATTCGTATTTATTTGGAAAAATTATATTATATTTGTAGAAATTTAGAACTATAAATTAATTAAAAAAAATCAGAAAACTAATTAAACCAGTTTACCTCTATTATGGATAATTACACTAACTATTTCACAGGCAATAATTTCGGGAGTTAATTCTGTGAATGATGCAGAATATAGTTCTCCTGGTATTTAGACTCTAGGAAATATATTGAGAACCAAAATAGTAGCAGTTCATCAATTACAAAAAAGTTCGGTTTCTTATTTCTCTTTTGACCTTTTGGCCAACCGGGGGATTTTCCTCGGAGTTTGGGTAAACAGGTCGGTGTTCCAATCTCCAATAAAACTTCACTCCAAGCAGTAGCAGTGCTTCCGGGGGAGAATTGGACTTGAGGTTTAGGCCCACGGTAAAAGACTATCCATAACATTTTCACGAGCTAACCATAACTAGCCAAGTCATCAAAGGCATTAATTGACTCCACTTATCACATTCTTCTTTTTTTTAAATCTATTGAAGAATTGGAAAGTTTGTTGCATAGGGTTTTAAATGAGGGTGAATTAAAAATCAACTGGGAACGAAAAATTAAAAATAAGGGTAATGCTGTTATCCCAAATTAAATGCTGAACAGCTTAGAATGGATAAATAGTCAATAGACCTCTCCGGAAAAGAGGGAACAGGGAACACTTAACTGGGAACACGGAGAAGTAATTGATAATTTCTGGATAAGAATTGATTCTATTTTTAATTTTCACGCCTATGTCTAATAGAATGGATAAATAGTCTCCACATGAACATCTCGCTCTGGAACCAAATCAAGACCTGGTGATAACTGAGCAAATTGTATATCTTTCAAAAACAGAGCACCCGTCTCGGAGTTGTAGGAGACATCGTTAACTGACACTCCGCTATTCAAAGAAATGATCTCGATGTTCGGGTCAACGATAATATCTATGTTCGGGTCAAAATTTATATCCTTAAGATCAATATTTATTTTATTAAGCTTAAAATCAGAGAAATCAATTGATTGATTGAAATCCGTATTAGAGGAATCTACATTAGAATTCGTGAGAGAATCTACAGCTTGTACATCTGTCGCAGTTGTAAGATTTGAGGAATCTACATTAGAATTCGTGAGAGAATCTACAGTTTGTACATCTGTCCCAATCGTTGGTTCTTCTACTGTCAAAGCTGAATTTAGCGCAATAGATGAGACAAATTCTGCAACCGCGACAACTGGCTCGATGATGACGGGTTCAGGTTCATAAACAGGAAAGTGTTTAACATAATTGATTTCAATTTTATCCCCTTCATCGGGATTAAAGTCCTCAATCACACTAATCTTTTCTGGAGTAGTTGTAGTTCGAGAAGAGATTGTAAACGCGAAAGTATCGGCTCCATCGCCGCCTTCAGCAAAATTGAGATGTGATCCCAAGTTTAATCGATCGTCTCCCTCGTCACCAAACAGCCAATCTCCCGCAAAATCAAAGTTGTTTAATTGAGGACTACCACCGCTGAGGGTATCATTTCCAGGACCACCTCTGAGGGTATCTTCACTATATAATCCATTCATTCGATCATTGCCTTCTTCTCCATAGTAGGTTTTTTTGCCATCCTGACCCGGATAAATACGGTCATTTCCTGTACCGCCGTAGATGGTGTCTTGGCCACTACCGCCTCCTATAAAATCGTCACCACCATTCCCAAAGATGAGGTCATCACCAGCTCGACCATAGATTCTGTCCCGCTCATCTCCCCCGTTGAGTGTATCATTATCATTTGTACCCTCAATATCGTTAAACATGGTTCGATAAATGTTTGCCATTGCGATTTTTGTTTAGCCTCTATTCGTTAACTCTATTTAGAGTATGATATTCACTAGAGTCAGTGTCGCCAATTTGGCAGAAATATGATTTTTTGATTCTCATTTTTTCCTTTAAATATTTCAAACAATTATTGATGAAGCGATTTAAAAATATTCAAGTTACTGTCATGATGACGAGACTTTGACTAAAACTCGACCTTGAATTTGACGTTGAAGAATTGACTGAATTTTTTGAGGTAACTCCGTCAATGAAATTGTCGAGGCTAATTCACTGAAATGTTGAGGCTTCCACATGGTTGGGAGTTTTGACCAAATTTCGAGACGTTGAGACATCGGACATTTGAAAAAATAACCCTAATTTTTCTTCAAATCTTTAAATACCGAAAAATCAACTTTATTAGGGAACAGGGAACATAGGGAAATTTGACAGGCACTTTCAACATAGAAGAAAAACATTTTTAGATCAAATCCAGTTATCAAAAGTACCTTTTTTAAAATTCCTGTCTAATCCTTCTGCCTTCAGCATTAAATGTATTACCTTGATAGTAAAGCTTCTTTATCAACCGAATTTAGTATTATTATGATTAATTTATGGCACTTGATATAACCTGTTTTTGTAATAAGATAAATTTGGATAAAGTTGAATAGCATTTTGATAAGAAGTGAAAGCTTCATCTAATTTTCCTTGCTTCTCTAAAACTACTCCTAAGTGATAATGACTCCAGGGAAAATCTGGTTTGATTTTAATAGCTTGATGGTAAGCTTATACTGCTTCTCTATAGCGATTATTTTCTCTAAAAATACCACCTAGTGTATGATAATAAGCCCAATATTTTTGGGGATTAATTCCTATTGCTTGAGCGTAAGCAATCAAAGCTTCGTCTAATTTTCCTTGTTTTTGTAGTTGATATCCTATTTGATTGTAATATTCTTGAGTATAATTTTGTGGTTGTTCTTTTTCTTTTTATAAAATTGAAATCTTGTGATTATTTTGATTTTCATGGTCATAACCTAATAAATCAATAACATTTGAGTTACATTCACGGATAATTTGCATTTGTTCCCCATTCAAAAATTCATAATAAGGGCGGTTGTCATCTCTGAAAAATCCTTTAGCTTTTGGTAAATATCCATAAAATGATATGTTTAATTTCTGACAGACGAAAGTTAAATCTGAGTGAATATTTTCATACTTACCAATAAAATCAACTACTACTTTATCGTTGATTGTGTAAATATTCCAATTTTTTTTTAGGAATGGATTAGTATACTTATTTTTCAGCCAGTCATCAAATTTAATGGATTTGTTTTGGCAAAGAAAGTAGTACAAAGATATAGCTCTATCAAAAGGATTTCTTTCAAAACAAAACTTATAGTAACTATCCAAAATCGAAGGTTCTATGACACATTGAATTTCTTTAGCAGTGATATGGTTGAAATACTTTTTGTATTCATTTCCCTGAGCATCAAAATCTAAATAATTTTGTGGTATTTTTCCAAGAAATTTTCTAATAACTTCATCTTTCAAGGAGATAGGAGTAATTACATCATCATCGTCACAAAATCTAGATAAAGAAATTTCAACTGATGTACCAGCAGTCTTAGTTATTTTCAGGAAAATAAATTTATATTTGTGGGATATAATCATTGTGAAAAGAGAAAAATAGAAAAGTTATCCAATTGAGCGATCGCTTCAGAAATACAGAACCCTATTTCTACTTTCAAAAAACAGCATTTTTCTCATATTTAAGACTTTTATCTTAACTAAATTCTCACTCCCCACACTCCCCACACTCCCCACACTCCCTACACTCCTCAGACTCCCCACACTACCCACACTCCCCACACTCCCCACATTCCCCACACTCCCCTACTTCAACCATTGGGAATATGAGCAGCAATTTTTAAACCTTGTGGGTTATAAACTTCTAAAGGAACTTTAGCATTATTACTAATAGCTTTTAAAGCAACCTGTAAAGTTTTCAAATGTTTTTCTAGTGCACTACGACTCTTTTTATCTTTACTACTTTCTACTGCTTTAGCTGTTTTTTTAATTTTATCCACATAGTCAGAAGTTAACCGCACAGTTATTAAATCCTTCGTAACACTATATTGACAAATTTTCGGTGTTCCCTTACAAGTCTTACTTAAATCCTGACGAGCTTTCGCTAAAGTTGCTAATAATCTTTCGTTAGTTGCTGCTATTTTTAGAAGAGTATTATAAGATTTAATAAGTGGTTTAATTTTAGCATAATAACTAGAATTATTAGGTACTTCTTCAGCAGAATTTAGAGCTTTTTGCCAATATTCTGTTGCCTCTTTCCAATTAGCCCTCCTTTCAAAAACTTCAGCTTGTTTAGAGTAACGGATAGCTTGGTTATAAGCGTCTTCACCAATTTGTTCTATAATTCTACGTTCCTCAGCTAATTGAAGTTTTTGTTCATACTGAGGTAGTAAATTTTTTGCTTCTAAATAGGCGGTTGTTTGTGGAGGAATAGTATATACTTGATCCAAGGCATCTGCCCAATTTGAATATACATTTTTCCAGCTTTCAGGAAACTGAGCTATTACCTCTCTTGTCTCTGCTAACTGAGCTGATGTTTTAGCAGCCATTAATTTTTGATTAGCCTCTTCTTCGGTAGTTAATCTTCCTTTAATAGCAACTAAATACTTACGATATTGCTGCAATTTATTTTTAGCAAAAGGATAAGCACTACTATCTTCTGGTACTTTTTCTAGGAGAGCGATCGCCTCTTGCCAAAGTGATTGAATTTCTACCCAGTCTTCTGCTGGTAGTGGTAAACCTTTACTATGTTGAGCTGCTTGTTGACCATTACGCAAAGCTTTTCTAATTGTTTCTAAATGTTCAGTTTCTGTTTGGTAAGTAGACTTTAAATGTTGTGATTCTAAGTAACGTATTGACCAAAATGGAATCTTTTCTAAATCTTGAACTGCTGTTTCTAACTTTTCTTGTGCCTGTTTTGGAGCTAAAGAGTTTTTGACATTTTTAATTGTTTCTAGTGACTGTTGATTTAACTCTTTTGCTGTTGGTATTATCATACATTTTCCAATCACACAGGGTTGAGTTATTGCATAAAAACAGCCTATTAAAATTGCTAAACTTAAAGTAGCGCTGAGAAATTCTACTTGAGAAAAGGTAGCTAAGTTAACAGTTGATTCTTTTGTTACAGGTGATTTTTGTTCTATATAGTTTCTGGCTTTTCTTTTGAATTTTTTGGGAGATAGGTCTAATCCTTCCACATCAAAAGGATTATCTAAATCATCCAGTAATTTTGAGGTAATCTTGATTTCTGAGTTTTGACTTTTCTCTCCAGGAATATTCTTATTTATGATATGAGAATTTGAATCAGATATCCCCTCAGATTTTAATCTAATAGATATTGCTTCTAAATCTTTTAAATTAAATGGATTATCTAAGGAATCTAATAATTCTGGTGTAATTTTTACTTCAGAAGCTATATTTCCATCTACCCATTTCGGCATAAAAGTTAATGTAGATCCTTCTTGCCGACTCTTCGTAAAAAATGAATGATAAGCATAAGGATATATGTGACCGATTACATTTAAGCAAATACCCACTTTTTCTATAGATTCTAACTCCTGTTTTTGAACTATACTTTTTAACTCTGCAATTGTTTTTTCTCTATCTATTACTATATTGGCTGGATGTTGACAAACCACCAATAATGTTCCTGCTTTTAAGTCGCATTGAATTTGACAAACATCATTGGATTTTTTTAAAGATTGCCAGCTTTTTTGTAAATTATGTTCTAATATCTGTGTGTTAATATCTCTAATTGCTGTTTTCATTTTTACCTTGATAATTTATTAGTTGATTGACCAATATTTTATTAGTATTTTATAGACTATAGCAGTCCTATACAGGTTGTGTGATTTAGATTATCTTAAAATACTAAGTCGTTATGACAGGATCGAGTCAAGACATTGATTTTAATGTTATTTTATAAGTTTCTAAGATATCACGACTGATTGAGAGACTGTTTTTAACGAAGTCAGAAGTAAGAACTCAGAAGTTGTTTTTGTCATATCAAGTCTGGTAGCATTGGTATTGTAAGGTAAGAGTAAGGAAGAAGGCTTTAGTTATCTAGAAGAGAGAAGAAGGGTTAAAAGCCAGAAAAAAATTAAATTTCTTGTAGATATTCACACCTGGGTTTACACAAACAATACTAGCGGACATGATATAATAGAAATCTTGAGCAACCCTCTAAAAACATTTCGCCTTCAAAGATAGGGTTTTAGACCCAATTATTTTGATCGAGCAAATATTAAGAAGGTGAGAAAACTTCTCGGGCGAGGAATTTCATAAATTGTCCTTCTGAAAGAAAAATTTTTGGCGTTTTCGGCTCTCGCCGACATGAAACCCTGCGCAAATATGTCGCGCAGCATTCCGTAGAAAAACGCAAAGTGGAACAGAGTTTTATAACTTTGCTCTCCTAATCCTAGATCGGTATAGAGCTACCTTAAGATTTTTTTGACAAATAGTCTCTTAGAACTCCTATATCTCTTTTTCTTCTGTAATTATGTAATTAAATCAACAATCATCTAGTGAAATCATCAATAATTCATTTATTTATAACTGTATTTATCATATTTGTTCCATGATTAAAATTCTAGTTACGGTAACATAAACATTGTAGATAGCGGTTCTATGATGAATGAGATACAGTATTTTTTTCTCTTCTATTTTCCCAATTAAGCTGTTCCCTATTCTCTAAAATCCCAAACTTCTTTGTCTGATATATTTGAGAAATCCTCTATATAGAATCTAAATTAATTTTAATTTATCTTATTTTCTGCTTCCCTATTCCCCATACTTAAGGATATTTGTCTAGCTAGGCTAAACCTAACTCTCGTTTCAAGAGATTAATCGAATCTGTAACAATATAATTTTCAATACATATAATTTGTGGTGGGCGAATAATATTTTCCCTATTTTTTTGTAATATAGCTTTAACTATATCAAAGCTAAATTTATCACAAACAATTATTCTAGCTGACCGCACCATAGCATTAATTTTGTGGGTTTCTGTATCTTGGGCAGTCATAACAATTACATCATTTCCACGCAAACTATGAATAATTACTTCTGCTGCTCTTAATAAACCTGAACTGAGACTAACTAAACCACAGTAACTTCCCTTGGGTAATGTATGTAGCAATTGAAATTCTTTACCATAATCATATATATCAACTGGTATAACTCGGACAGATTTAGGAGCAGCTATTTCTTCAGCTCGCCCAATAAAATACCGACTTGTTACAACTGTTCCACAAGATACTTGGTCTATAATTTCACCTAGTTCTTCTAAAGGAACTAACTGTACAGAAATATTCAGAGCTTGTTCCAACTCTTGAGCCATTAACTGTCCAATACCAAGATCATAAGATGGAGCTGTGACTAATACCCTAGCACTACAACGTAATCGCCAGTCAATTTGAATCAAAAACATTTCCCTGGCTTCATTTAAACTACAACCTTGGGACAGTAATTCATCTAAACTACGCTTGACTATGTTACTAGCATTTGGATATTTCTCGAAAATGGGAGACTTTAACTTTGACACCCATTTATGGCCTTGAGCTTTCACATATATACCCGAACCTGCTTGAGCTTCTACAAGGCCAGTATCTTCTAGTTGACGATATACCTTACTTATGGTATTGCGATGTAACCCAGTTTGCATAGCAAGTTGTCTGGTACTAGGTAATCGATGGCCAGGGGGAAACTGTCCGGAGGCGATCGCAAACCGAATTTGATTAAATAATTGGTTTGATGCGGGAATATCACTATCTGCTTTAATCTGAAAATCAACCATTACCTAAGCTCCAGTGGATGGCAACAAAAGTCAAAAAATTGTTGCTCAGGAATATATCTATGATTATGATATAGATTTGAACTACCCTAACTTCCTAGGTTGAAGTTTGGGCTTTCTGAACTCAAATCTGAACTCACAGGGGAATGTCTCAAGACAGACTTACGGCCACCTTTTAGTCTTACTTCCCCTCCTTCAGCAGCAGTCCTTCCAAGACCGATAATTGTCTGATGCCTTCTGCTCTTATATTCTTGCTGGCATTTTCATCACGGTCATGGTGCATTCCACAACTCAGGCAAGTCCACTCTCTCATATCTAATGGCATTTCTGACATTTAGTAGAGACAATTAGAGCAAGTTTGAGAACTAGGAAACCATCTATCAATTTATACTAACAAACCACTTTTTGTTGTTGTTTATAGTCAAGAAAATTGACAAATATTCCCCATCAGACATCAGATATAGCTTTAGCTAGGTTATGATTACGAACTATACCCTTGAGGTTTAGATTCTCAACAACAACTACTTAATTATCATTGACGATTTTTCTTGATAATTTCTGTAGAAAGTATTGACGGGAATTACTAATACGTTCGTGAACTCTAGCAACTATCTTGCGTGCTTTTTCTCTTGATTTACTTCCTTTTTTCTTACGAGTTAATTTAGCTTGTTTTCTAGCTAAATTTTTCTGATGTTTTTTCAGGTTTTTAGGATTAGTATATTTTGAGGTTTTACTACCATCATGGGTAATACAAAAATCTTTTAATCCAAGGTCAATACCAACAACTTTACCAGTTAACACAACGTCAGGGTTTTTTTGTTCAGTGTCGAACAACAATGAGGCATAATACTTTCCTGTTGGTGTTTTAATAATAGTTACAGTTTTTAATTGAGCGTCAAACAATCTATGAATTGAGGCTTTAATTACTGAATAATTAATTTAATAATTATTAATTAAATAATTCACCCTTTAAAGCCTCGACTTTCAAGGGTAAAAGGCGGTCGTTTGCGGAGCATGACTTTAGGATGGGATGTCGAGGAAACCTCCCCATATCCAATCACCAATGGGAGAAAAGTGCTAGGATATTTCCTGATATTCAATTCCGTTACGGTTTTAACCAGAAGTAATTATCCATTATCCATTATCCATTATCCATTAATGAACCAGACTTGGGGGACTTTAACTCCATTCTCAAATACTTGAGAGTTTTGAGGATATTGACAGGATTGCTTCCCACGCTCGGACTTGAATCGAGGGTACTTAGCCCTTTTCTCAAAAAAGTTCTTAAACACCTTGGTTAGGCTTAGTATTGTTGAGTGCAAAACTTGAGAATAACATTCTTTCAACCATGCAGTTTCTTCAGACTTTTTGAGCTTTGGCAGAACTTTATTGAGAGCAACTGGCTTAATCCCTTACCTGTCTGTTTATAAGTTTCATTGCACAGGTTTAAGGCATAATTCCACCACCATCTAGCGCACCCCATTATTCGACTTAGCTTTTGGGATTGCTCTGATGATTGGTATATTCTGACTTTTATGGCTCTGTACAAGGCTTTCAGGAAAACTATAGTTAACAGTAGACGATAATATTATAAGTTCTCTCCAAATCCGGAGGCTTCGCGGTTTTATATTTTAGGTAGTCCTGTATAGTAATGGTATTGAGTAAACTTGGTATAACATCTAGTGTAGTGATAAACTACATACCATCTAAATCTTGAATTAGATTTTAGGTTTAATTGAAAGGGGATTCAACTGAAAGAAGGTTTGAGCTATAGAGGTGGTAAGTGTTAGATAAACTTTTCTCCTCCAAGACCTAAGACCTAAGACCTAACACATTAAGATATGCCATATAAAACTTACTACCTAATGCCTACCATCTAAAACGTAACACTTTCAGAGGATAGTGACGATATGACAGAATTAGAAATCCATACAACCAGTATCCAAGTCCCCAATGGAGACCTTCAAATAGATTCCTATCTCGCACAACCATTAGGAGCTGGTCTATTTCCAGCAGTAGTGGTGGTTCAAGAAATATTTGGGGTTAATAACCATATTCGAGAAGTAACAGAAAAAATTGCCAAAGAAGGTTATGTGGCGATCGCCCCCTCAATTTACCAACGTCAAGCTCCTGGTTTTGAAGTGGGCTACACTGAGGAGGATTTAATATTAGGTCGTAAATACAAAGAACAAACCAAAGCTTCAGAACTACTCAGCGATATTCAAGCTACTATTAATTATCTCAAAAGCTTACCTACTGTTAAACCAGATCAGTTTGGTTGTATAGGTTTCTGTTTTGGAGGCCATGTTACCTATCTAGCAGCTACTTTGCCAGAAATTCAAGCAACTGCTTCTTTCTATGGAGCTGGTATTGCCACTGGTACTCCCGGTGGTGGTGAACCTACTATTACTCTGACTCCTAAAATTAGTGGTACGATATATTGCTTCTTTGGCACAGAAGATCCTTTAATTCCTATAGAACAGGTAGATCAAATAGAGGCAGAATTACAGAAACATCAAATAAAGCATCAAGTATTTCGTTATCCAGCAGACCACGGTTTCTTTTGTGACCATCGTAGTAGTTACAATGCTCAAGCTGCTGCTGATGCTTGGGTTAAGACAAAGGAACTTTTTAGTCAACAATTGTGAGCAGGGAGTAGGGAGTAGAGGAAATAATTGATAATTTCTGTACGATAATTGATTTTATTTTTGATTTTTGGAGAGGTCTATTAGTCTCAAGGAATTCTGAAATTATCAGGACTTATGCACCCAAAAAAACCGGGTTTATTGCCCTGATTATTGTTTTTCGCTCTCACGAAATTTTCTCTCATAATCCGGTTGTTGTGTAAATCCTAATTACCTTACTTTTAACTTTTGATTTTTAACTTTTGCTATAGGTTATTTTTCTAATACCAAATTCATGCATAGCATAGTTACACTAAAATGATTATAAAAGTGTCAATAAGTTTGCTGCCGATGTAGAGGGTAAAAATCCAATTATCTCTTGGGGACAAAAAACGACTTATTTTAGTTATAAAACTATTTTTAGTCAATCATGGAAAAGTTTTACTCTTGAAAAAAATAAATATTATAAATTCTTACCTCCTGACTCGGTACTCCTGAGTTCTGACTCCCAATAACAGAGTCACTGTAGCAATATTTTATGAAATTGGTATAACAATACCCCAGAGATTAGTTATATTTGAGTAGCCTAGTGTTTTTTTTACTGTATATGAATCCCGAATCAACTAGCTCTCAAGGAAGTAAACAGTCGTTTTCAATGGACGACTTTGCCAAAGCTCTCGAACAACCTCAGTATAATTATGAATTTCAAAAAGGACAAATAGTTACTGGAAAAGTATATAGTTATGAATCTGAAGGTGTTTATATTGATATAGGGGGTAAGTCTTTAGCCCTTTTACCTATTCAAGAAGCTTTTTTGGGAGTCACACAAGATTTATCGGAAGCACTACCACTACAGCTAGAAAGAGAATTTCTAATTATCCGCGAGCAAGATGCAGAGGGTGAAGTGCTTCTTTCTATTAAGCAATTAGAAATTAATCAAATCTGGGAGAACTTGGTTGAATTACAAGAAGGTGGTCAGTCTTTCCAAGTTCGAGTAATTGGTACTAATAAAGGTGGGGTGACGGTGGATGTACAATCTTTGCGGGGTTTCATTCCGCGCTCCCATCTTCTGGCAAAGGATAATTTGGAGTCGTTGATTGACCAAGTATTGACTGTCAATTTTTTAGAATTGGACCAAGAAAAAAAGAAAATTGTGATGTCTCAGCGTTTGGCCGCTCAATCTGCTGGTTTTAGTAAGTTAATTGTTGGTCAGTTGGTGGAAGGAAAGGTTGCGGGAGTGAAGCCTTTTGGTGTTTTTGTAGATTTAGAGGGTTTAACTGGTTTGCTGCATATTACCCAAGTTAGTCAAAAACGGGTTGATTCTTTATCAACAATTTTTGCCCAGGGTAATTTGGTTAAGGCGATGATTGTCGATTTAGATGAAGGGCGAAAACGGATTTCTCTTTCTACTAAGGTATTAGAAAATTATCCAGGGGAAATGTTGGAAAAAATTGATGAAGTGATGGAGTCTGCGGATGCTCGTGCAGAAAGGGCAAGAAAGGCTTTACCTCAATTGCAATAATTTTGGCTTTTAGGTTGAATTTTTCTATTACTTATCAGGAAGGCTGAGTAGGTTTTGTAACTTATTCAGCAATTTTTATAGTCGAAATTTTTATCAACATGAAATGGCAGGAAAAAGAAGGAATAATTCTTAATTTAATCAAGACAATTTTTCAGCAAATAATTTCAGAAAATCCTACTTTACCTATTAGGGCAGTCTCTAGAGCTGGCGCAGAAATAAGTGATCTTTTAGAAGACAAATTTGTTGAGATATCCCAGCAGCAAGAAAAAATTATTGAAGTTGCAGGTTCTCCTAAAGGAGCAACTAAAAATCCCTATGATATTTATTTTATATATGAGTTTAACAAACAGGAGCAAGAGTTAATTTGGATCGATATCAAAGCCACAAATGCAGCTTACAAAAATAGTAATCCAGATATGGGAACTTACAAAAAATTTCTAGATTTTTTTAAGAATGGAAATTATTTTGCTGTATATTGTAAATTGGCTTATATTCAGGATAAAAATGGTCTGAGATTTGTAGATACTCCTACAGGTCAAATGGTTAATATTTTTCTGTTAAAAGATATTAATTCTTCTTTTAGGATTCAGCCAAATAATCAATTACAAGTTAATTATGCTGCTTCTCCTCAAAGTCGAAGTTTAACTGAATTTCTTGATTTACTAAAAGAAAAAGTACAAGCTTCTTTAGTCAGAAAGCAGCAAAAGATAGAAAAGGAAATTAATAAATTAGAATCTGAGTTTGATGATGTCAAACAAGAAGTGAGAAAGACTCTATCTCGCTAACTTCTTGATTGGTAAATTTTAGTTCTTTGTAAATCAGATAATCAATTTTATTCCTATCCATAGGATTAATGCTAATTAATTTCTCAAAAAATAAACTTTTTTCATCTAACCAAAAAGGTAGTCTCTTTAAATCGCTGACCTTGATTTGAGGTTGCTGCTTGGGATTTCTTCTAATAACATTCATCTGATAGGCTAGATATAAATATAATTTCGAGTTGAGTAGGCGTTCTGTATAAATTAAAATCTTTTCCCACTGTTCCTTATTAAAATTAGAATAAATAGGAGTTAATACATATAAACTATTATTTGCCATAAAATTTTCATTAGTAAATTTGGCAATTAAGCGATCGCTTGATTGTCTAATAAAAATTTTAGGCGATCGGTAAATTTCCAGTTGACCTAAACCAATGCGCTTTTTATTTTTAATACCTTCTTTCTCCAATCTCACTCTAATTTCTTCGCTGAGTCGAAGTTGCAATTCATAATCATATTTAATGTAATGAGAAAATGCAAAAGGTTTATCAGCAGAGGATAAAGATTTTCCTCCTTCTAGATAAGGCATAATTAATCCAGATTTATCTCTTTGATAATCTTCTTTAGTAACTAAAAATTTTTCAGTTAAATTCAACAGCATACAACAGGTTCTAATTGATTTTCTAGGAAAATAGTCAATCAATAGTTGATTCTGAGTTAGCTTATCTAAAATTGAGTTAGAGTCAGATATGCTGATTCTACATTCCACATCTTTCAACCATTTATCCTGATTTATTTCCTGAATTTTATGTTGATAAAAATCTTCTATTAAAACAGGTTTTTCAGGGAAAATATTCGTAATCTGCCAGATTGTTTGACCGCTAGCGACATTCTCAAAATTAGCTAAACCCATCTGAATAGATTGAATTTGGAAATTTTCAATTATCCACTTGCGCAAATAATAAGCTGAGGTTTCGTAAATAGAATTATCTAACAAGTAAATTAGATGACCACCTGTGTTGAGCAGATTCAAACCGTGTTCAATAAAAAACATATACAAATTTAATTTACCATTTTTGACTGAATCAGGAATAAACTCATAGTTACTTAAATAATATTTTCTATGACTTTCTGGTAACTTTTTACTGCGTCTGCCGTAAAAAGTGATAAAAGGTGGGTTGCCAAAAATATAATCAAATTTAAGCTCTTTTTTGATGTTTATTACTGGAGGTGAGTCTTTGTATATGCTATTAAAATCATTAATCAAATCAAATCCTTGTGAGGCTTTGACAGTAAAATCAGTCTGATAAAAATTTAGGTTTTGATAGGTATAAATATCAATATTAAAAAATTGCTCTAGTTCTAATAAAAACCGAATTTTACAAATTTCTAGTGCTTCCCAATCTAGATCAAATCCATAGATTAAATTTAAGATTGCATCTACAGAATCAAAAGAAAATTTAGTTAGTAGTTGTTTAGCTAATATCAAAATAAAATTGCCAGTGCCACTGGCAGGATCTAAATATTTATAGTTTGGTTTAATTTCGATTTGTGAAATAATTTGATTGACTAAATCCTCAGAAGTATAGAATGCTCCTAAACGGGGAGGTCGAGATTTTTCAAATATTTCTAGGTTAGTTACATCAGATTTAATATTTTGCTTGCTATCCCCAATAATTTTCTCAATCATAAAGTCTCTTAATTGAGAATTTTTTAGCTTCAGAATTAAGCTAGAGACAACATCTTTAAATTCTGGAGTTAGATACGGCTTATCCTGACTATTTGTGATAATTTTTGTCTGGTAGGGATAGTTTGATGTCATTTCAGTTATCAGTTATCAGTTATCTTATTTTATTATCAAAACTTTTCCTGTCTCCAAATTAGATAAATACAGCAGATTTTATTAAGGATGATGTAAAGCTATTACAGGCAAGATTCCTGTGCTACTCTAATTTAGATAAATAATAATAATAATTATAGAATATGAAAAAATTAAATGTTTTAGGAATTGATGGCGGTGGCACCAAAACAGAAGCCGTTTTAATGGATGAAAATTATCAAATTATTGGTAGTGGTAAAAGGGGTCCGTCAAATTATCAGAGTGTAGGAATTGAAGTAGCAAAAAATTCGATTCAAACTGCTATTACTCAAGCAGTTACTAATAATAATAGCCATCAACCAATCTCTGGAATTTGTCTAGGTTTAGCAGGAGTAGGAAGACCTGAAGACTTTCCAGTAGTAGAAAATTTGCTCCAAGAAATTATTACTAATCTGCCGATAAAATGGGATTTACAGCCAAATACAATAATTATTTGTAGCGATAGTAACATCGCTTTGGTAGGAGGTATTGGATATTCTATAGGTATTGTGGCAATGGCAGGCACAGGTTCCCTAGTATTCGGCCAGAATAGTCAGGGGTTAACTAAGCGGGTTGGTGGTTGGGGTTATCTGTTGGGAGATGAAGGTAGTGGTTATAATATAGCTATTCGAGGTTTACAAGCAGCTCTGAAAGCCTATGATGGACGTGAATCTCCGACTACTTTAATTACAGATTTTCAAAGACACCTGGGCCTGACAAATATTGAAGGTATAATAGAAGTAGTCTATCGCCGTGGATGGGGTGCAACAGAGATAGCCGCACTTGCTCCCATTGTCTCCGCAGCCGCAGATAAGGGAGATAAGGTAGCTAAGAAAATTATTCAAGGTGCTGTGGAGGAGTTAAGCATAGCTACAAAAGTTGTGATATCTACCTTATTTAAGCCTCACGAAACTTTTGAAGTAGTTACTATTGGAAGTGTCTGGAACAGTATGATTGATTTTCGCGGTCGGTTTGAAGATTCTATCTTGGCGATCGCTCCTACTGCTCAACTTATTTGGCCTCGACATCAACCTGTTTATGGTGCAGGAATTTTAGCTTTAAAAGCTGTAAAAGGGAAGGCAGAAGGCAGAAGGGGTGGCAGGATAAAGTCAAACTTGTAGGGTGTGTTAGATGGCTAAAATTTAGACTGTGAAAGAAATTTAACAATCCATCGTAACGCACCACTTTAGTTATGTCAGTCTACTGGACAGACACGCCTAAAAATGAAAGCCCTTGTAGAACGAAGTGAAACCCAACAAAGACTTATTAGACATCTCCAGAAAAGTTTCTGAAACCCTTATAGCACTGTTCCAGAATCAGTATTTTTGGAGAGGTCCATTGTTGTTGGGTTACCCTGCGGGAAGCAAGCTACGGTTCCTCAACCCAATCTACGCTTATTGCGCTGATAACTAATAACTAATAACTGATAACTGATAACTGAATTGGAGGATATACTACCTATGTTTAACTCAAAAAAATGGCGTATTGGAACATCTTTATTATTAACTTTAGGCATGACATTAGCCACAGCAACTCCAGGTTTATCAAACCGAGCTATGGCTCAATTTAACCGACAAACACAATTCCCAGGCAACCCACGAAGACCATTTTCTGTAGCACGAATACCAGCAGGAACACTCATCCCTGTAGGATATGAGGAAGCAGAAAAAGTTGTGGTAACTCCAGATGAGTCGATGAGATTAACGTTGACAGTGACTCAAGATATTAGGGATGTTCAAGGAAGAGTGGTAATACCTTTTGGCAGTGAGATAGAAGGTGAACTACGACCTGTTTCCAATGGGACTCAATTTTTTGCCGAACAATTAATTATTGGCGATCGCCGTAGGTTTCGTATTGATGCTATTTCTAAGGTAATTACTGATACTGAAAGAATAACAAAAGGTGCTAATGCTGGGGATATTTTGAAGGGTGCTGCTGTGGGTACTGGTGCTTCTGCTTTATTGTCTGCAATTCTTGGGGATAAGGTTTTGGCGACGGAAAGGTTATTGATAGGTGCGGGGTTGGGTGCTTTGAGTGGAGTGTTATTGGGTCGGGAAAAGGCGGAGGTAGTTGTGATTTATCCAGAAGAAGATTTAGATTTGAGGTTGCGTTCTGATTTGGCGTTGCGTTAGTAGTTAGTAGGTAGGGTTTCGCTGTCGCTCTACCCAACAGCTCTATTATACCTCTCCGGATAGACCTCTCCGGAAAAGAGGGAGTAGGGAGTAGGGGCGATTCGCGAATCGCCCCTACAGGGTTTTGGTTGTGATGATGTGGTTCATCAATCTGAAAAGCGCTGTAAATAGAAGTCAGGAGGAAATGTTTTTCCCACTGTTCCCTGTTGCTTGACAATTTATCTATGACGCACCGTTAAGATAATAGTGCGTTGTTGCTTGCTTATCATAGTGAAAACCATTCATATTTTCTAATCGCTGCAATTTCTTTTTTGCCCACTTCCGCAATTGTTTGTCTGGGTCTTTTGCTGCTCTGTCTTTTAATAGTGGCAGACTTGGCGGATGGTCTCGGTATTGTTTGACTATTGCCTCTAGTGCAATTTGTCGAGGGTTGTATTGATGGTCATTTTCAGGTTGAAAGGGGTCATTGAGGGCGGTGTGATAAAACAATTCAAAAATTCCTGGCTGATGTTTCCAACCAGTAGCTATTTGTCGCAGCGCTTCAACTCGGATATCCGAATCATCATCAGACTGTACCCATTGTTTGAGTAAATCTAAAGTTTCCGACTCATCTTTCCAAGCAGTAGCTATTTGTTGCAGCGCTTCAATTCGGACATCCAAACTATTATCAGATTTTACCCATTGTTTGAGTAAATCTAAAGTTTCCGACTCATCTTGCCAACCAGTAGCTATTTGTCGCAGTGCTTCAACTCGCACAGTTGAACTATTATCAGACTGTACCCTTTGTTTGAGTAATTCTAAAATTTCCGACTCATCTTTCCAACCAGTAGCTATTTGTACGACCGCTTCACGTCGCACAGTCGAACTACTATCGGACTGTACCCTTTGTTTGAGTAAATCTAAAATCTCCGACTCATCTTTCCAACCAGTAGCTATTTGTGCCACCGCTTCACGTCGCACATTCCAACTATTATCGGACTCTACCCTTTGTTTGAGTAATTTTAAAATTGCTGGCTGATGTTTCCAACCAGTAACTATTTGTCGCACTGCTTCAAGTCGCACATTCCAATTCTTATCGGACTCTAAACTTTGTTTGAGTAATTTTAAAATTGCTGGTTGATGTTTCCAAACAGTAGCTATTTGTCGCAACGCTTCACATCGCACATGCCAACTATGATCGGACTCTAAACATTGTTTGAGCAATTCAAAAATTGCCGGCTGATGTTTCCAACCAGTAGCTATTTGTCGCAGCGCTTCGCATCGTACATTCCAACTATCATCCGACTCTACCCTTTGTTTGAGTAATTCTAACATTGCTGGCTGATGTTTCCAACCAGTAGCTATTTGTCGCAGTGCTTCACGTCGCACATTCCAACTACGATCTGACTCTGCCTTTTGTTTGAGTAATTTTAAAATTCCCGACTCATGTTTCCAACCCGTGGCGATTTGTCGGACTGCTGCAAGTCGCACATTCCAACTATGATCGGACTCTACCCTTTGTTTGAGTAATTCTAAAGTTCCCGGCTCATCTTTCCCACCAGTAGCTATTTGTCGTACCGCTTCAAGTCGCACATTCCAATTCTGATCGGACTCTACTCTTTGTTTGAGTAATTCTAAAGTTCCCGACTCATCTTTCCAACCAGTAGCTATTTGTTCGACCGCTTCTCGTCGCACATTCCAACTATTATCAGACTCTAGCCATTGTTTGAGTAATTCTAAAATTCCTGGCTCATCTTTCCAACCAGTAGCTATTTGTTCGAGCACTTCCCGTCGCACATTCCAACTACTATCAGACTCTAGCCATTGTTTGAGTAATTCTAAAATTCCCGATTCATCTTTCCAACCAGTAGCTATTTGTCGTACTGCTTCCCGTCGTACATTCCAATCATCATCAGACTTTGCTCTTTGTTTAAGCCAAGTATAAGTAAAACGTTCATTCCTCCAGGTTGCAGCCACCACTGCCACAGCTTGAGTACGAATTTCACGAACTATGGCTGCATTTTTCGGATCAATTTCTTGAGAGTAACTCTCACAAGGTTTGTAAGAATAACCAAGGTTATACCCAGTCAAATCTTTTAACCTATTTAGTAATCGAGACCCTACATCACCAATACTCTGACGATTTCTAACTTCAAACAAACACTTGCCAGCCAAAAATAAATTCAAAAATTTTTCATCTTCCCCATCTTGTTCCATCAAATAACTAATAATTTCTCTGACAAATTTAGCGTCAATTATTCCTGGAATTAACCGCAACACCTCATGCCATTTTTCATCCTGCCAGTGCTGACCAAAAACTTCCTCAAGCAGTTCATCTTTAGAAATTTTATGTTCTTTTTCAAACTGCCAAACAAATTCCCTCGCACAAAAATATTCCCAAAAAGTTCGATGCACAAAAGCATAATATTCAGCCCCAACAAAACACAAAATAAAATTGCGAGTCTGCAACTGTTCTATTAATGCCCTAGCCACAGTTTTGACATTATTAATACCTAAAGTTTTGAGATAATTCTTGATAATTTGTTCTAAATCATTTCTATGAATCAAATTACCAGCGAAACCTGCTTTATTTTCCTGCATAAAAAAAGCTACCTGACGCAAGATTGCCTGTTTATCTTTATAGTCAATAGTAATTGGGTCAATCTTGGCATCAGTTAATGCCATTTCTATATCCCATTGATGTAATAAAACCCGGGAAGCTTGATTATAAAGTTCGACTCTATCTCTCGGAAATTCTTGATGACGATTCAAAATAGCCATCATAGTTAATAAAAGAGGATTTCCCGACAATTCTTTCATAGCTGAAGAATCTTTAATTGCTCGTTTAAACCTTTCTATTTTCTTCTCTCTTTCCCCCTTGTCTTGATAAGTAAAACTGTGCCAACGTTGAATAAAATCATCAACTTGTTCATCTTCTAAATCTTGCAATATAAAATGATCGAACTCAGCATCTATGAGTTTTTGCGGCTGATAACCAATTACCCGTGAAGTAACAATAACCCGCACATTTTGATAGTCATTAGTAAAGCGATGAATCTGGGTAATTATTTCCTCTCGTTTGATAGGGTCGAAAATTTCATCTAACCCATCAAACAGTATAATAGCTTCACTTTTTTGTAATTTTGCATGAACTTGTTGTTGAGGTAAATGACAAGTAACTCCACTACCTTTTTCCAGAAATTCCAGAAAATTTTTGCATTTATTAGCATCATAGTTCCGAACATAAGTCCGCAGTTCAATTAATAAAGGAATTGGCTGTAAAACTAAATCTTTTAGAGGCGAGCCTGCCCATTTTAGAGCAATATATTGTAATAAAGTAGATTTGCCAGATCCGGGGTTGCCTAAAATCACTAAATGTTGATAATTTCTATTTTCAACTAATTCCACAACTGACCGAATAGGTCGATCTAAATATCTCCGGTGCAGACTTTCCGATTGTTCTTGAGAAAAATCTTCTCCAAATTTCCCAGTCTCTTTTAATCCCTGCCGATCTTCTTGAGAAATTTCATGTACTTGAGGCAAAATTTCTTGAGATTCCCGGACATTTTGAGGAATAAACATTTCCCATGACTTCAATTGATGATACGCATGAATAGTCGGATCTAAACTGTCTAATTTCAGATTTACATATTGTTCGATAATTCCTTTTCTATATTTTTTTAAGTCAAAATCTAGCGGTATTTCATTCTTTGTATTTTCCAGTTTATCCTGATTTTTTGCATCTAATATTTTCCGTAATTCATTCGACTTTATCCTCATAATTTTGACTTTTTTCAGATAGTTGTTAGCTATTGCTACCCAGTCAAGTTTTTTTGGCAAAGATGGATTTATTTTGTTCCAGGTGGCAGCCATTTTTTTACTATCTAAAACTTTAATATCTTTATTAAATGGACTACCAAGAATTCCTAAAACTGACTCATTTTTTAGAAACAGTTTGAAAGGTTCAGTATATTCCTCAATTTGATTGGGATTTAATTCAGCAAATTCTAATTCTTGCTGTACTAACTCTGAAAGTTCTTTAATAGCTTCTGCTGTAGCTTTTTCTAGAGTTTCTCTTTCTGTATTGGTTATCCTATCTTCTGTAAAATCAGTAATACATTGCTGAAAAAAATCTTTAAGATAGTCTTCAGTTTCTTCTTGAGCCAATTTTCCTAGAACTTCTTGAGCAAGAAATCCCACTAATTGGCCATTTGCCAGAGTACTAGACCATTCAAGCATAATTATTTTACCTTTGATTTTAACTAATTATTAGCTTTTAGCATTTCTTGACGGAATGCTGCCTCTTGCCTCCTCCAGAGGAGCTGCTTCTTACAGAGGAGCTATCCTAGAGAATGCGCAGCGAAACGCAAATGCTTTTCATGTCGGCGACAGCCGAAACACGTTAACAGCTTTTTGGGCTTCGGTTGAAATCCTCTGCTCAAGGTCAAAAAAAAATGATCCTACTGATTGCTGAGTGCTGACTTTCCATCGATTCCATAATTATACACAGCTATTAGCTCAAGTCAGAACTATGACATTGCATTGTTGCGAGATGATTTATAATCAAATGGAAAATTTCAGATGAGCAATTGCTGAATAGAAAACATGAAAATTAATTGTCCTAAATGTAAATCAAATAATATTAGAAAAAATGGACATAGGCGGGGTAAGCAAAATTATCAATGCAAAGAGTGTGGTCGTCAATTTGTAGAATTTTATTCTCAAGCAGGTTATTCTGAAGAAGTAAAAGAAAATTGTTTAACTCTGTATGGAAATGGTAATAGTTTTAGATCGATTGAGAGAATAACTAAGGTTAATCATAATACAGTTATACGTTGGGTAAGACAGACAGAAAAAAAAGTTACTATAAAAGAAGAATGAATATATAATACTATTAGTTGGACAATTAGATGAGTTACAAACAGTTATAGGAATAAAAAAAGATAAAATATGGGTATATAAAGCATTATATAAATATTATTCGTCTATTTAAGAGTAGAATCTACGAAATATAAATGCAGAAAAATTTGAAAATTTATGGAAAAATATCAAACAATATAACTGTTATTTTTGGAGAACAGTATAGATATAAAGTTTACCCAAAATTTATTCCAGACGGCGATAATATTACCAGCAAAATATCCATGACTATAGTAGAAAGTAAAAATAGCAGATTGAGACATTATTTAGCATAATTACATCGAAAAAAAATGCTTATTATAATTTTAAATAAATCTTAATTTTATCAATAAAACTATTGATTTATTACTTTAAAAAAAGGGTTAAAAAGTGAAAGATTGCCCACAATTTTTGTTCTTTTAGATATTCAGAATTGGCAGAGCATAGCGATAGCTAAATCCTCTGTAATTTAACCATTTTTAAACTTATGAAAAAATTGCATATCATCCTGCAATGATGCAAAACCGGACTTGAATTTTCTCAACGTCTTACCGAAAAATTACGAATACTGTCGCTCAAATTAAAAAAATACAACTTGCCATTCGGGCGAATATGAGAGGGACTGACCAAAATTCGATAGTGACTTGTAGCGCTGGTTAGCAAAGGCAAAGGTTCGCCCTCTAGCAAAAGTTTTAATTAAATAAATTCAAGATATAAAATAAACAATTTAATCTCCCTATTCCCTATTCCCTATTCCCTGACTTCTACAAGAAGTCTAATCATTTGATGATATAATACTTAATTCATTAGGAGGTATTAATAGAGCTCTCCAAAAATCAAAAATAAAATCAATTATTACCCATAAATGATCGGTTACTTCTCCCTATTCCCTATTCCCTATTACCTGTAAAAAATGACAATATTTCAAACCAACCCATCCAACTTTCCCCAATTACTCCAAATGGTAAAAGATGGAGATGAATTAAATCTACAACCGGGAGATTATAAAGCACCTTTTACTATTGATAAATCAATTACTATTCGTGGTAGTGGCATCGATACTGTAATTTTTGCTGCAACTGAACCCCCTCTAATAATTACAGTTCCCGCAGTGCGACTGGAAAATTTAACAGTAGAGCGAACAGTTGGTGGTGACAAAGGGGAAGTTGCTATATTTGCCGAAGCTAATACTAACCCCATTTTGAGTCAGGTGAAATTAAATGGTATTGCAGAAAATGTGGAGTGGGAAGGAGCAAGTTGGGATATTCCCACAATTCTCGACTTTGGGGAAGTAGAAATAAATCGACAGCTGGAACGTGGATGGGAATTACAACTGGGTTTGGTTTGTCAGGTTTTGTGTAATTTGAATTGGTTGCAGGTGCGCTCCAGTTATCTCTCACCAGGGCGACAAAATTTGGAGGTTGTGCTCAATAGTGCTGATATTCCTACTGGTACAAATTTATCTGGTTTAATTTCTCTGTTGGCAGCAGATGGTAGACGGGAGTTAGAAGTTACTGCCAAAATTATTTCCCCACTTCCGGTAACTCCGGTGTTGGAAACGAAAACAAAAGTTTTGCCTGCTAAAGTTTTGAATTCTCAAGATTGGGGTTATCGGTTTATCGGTAGTGCAGTAGATAAATTTATTCGCGCTCAGTTGGGTGAGGCTGCTATGAAGAAATATCCAGAATTTCACCAACGTCGAAAAAAAGCTGAAGCATTGATGTCTGAAATATTGGATGAAGATTCTCATTTATATTATGTGCGTCGTCAAGCACCAGGAAAAGAAGAGGGGGACGAAATTTGGGAACTAACTATGGCGACTGACAGGGAGGATGGGGAGTGGGAAAAAACTTTGAAACTTAGGGGAGCAGTGAATGTTGATGGGGAGAGGGTTTTAAAAATATTATCGGTGCAGTTAATTTCTCAAAAAGCAGAAAAAGATGAGTTTAGTCTGGCTTTGCAAATTCGTTTATTGCCACAACATCAGTTCCGACGGGGGATACCGTTGGGAGCAGTGCGCTCTATGGGTAAAATGCCTTTTTTTGGCGATCGCCTACCTACACAAGACCAACTTCCTATTTGGACGACTTTTGTGGAAATAGAGCAACGTCTGGCAGAAAAACGTCAATTTTGTGTAGAGTTTCTTAGTCACAACTATGGTAGTGCAAGGAGAAAGGTAACTTTTGAAATTGATATTTCTTTAGCGACTATTGATGGAACACCGGAAACCGCTATAGATGATATTGAGTTTCGACGGCGACTTTTCGAGGCAAAAAATCAAGATATTCAGCTTTTTAATACTTCTCCAGCAGGTAGGGATGGTAGAGATGGGCAAAAGTTGGGAGCGATCGCTGCTATTGACTGGGAAAAGAGTCAAGTGCGGATAATGTTGGATAGTGAAATTGTGGAAAGTATTGCTCGTGGGAGTTATAAAATACCGTCTAAAGGGTTTCTATTTTTTGTTGCTTTTGGGGATATTGCTCAAGTGCAACGGAAACGCAGAGCGCTAGAAGATTTACAAAATGGGCGCTGTCAAAATCCATATTTGGGGGAATTTTTCTTTGATGCTACCTCTGCGCGAGTTCCGAAAAAGGCAGTTAAACTCCAACCCCAGGATTTATTATTGCCTGCTGGGAATGCTAATCAAATTGCTGCTGTGGAGAAGGTTTTGGCAGTTCCAGATTTGGCTTTAATTCAAGGTCCACCTGGCACAGGGAAAACTACTGTTATTGCTGAAATTTGTTATCAGGTTGCTTTGCGCGGGGGGCGGACTTTGATTGCTTCTCAGGCAAATTTAGCGGTTGATAATGCTTTGAGTAGGTTGGTACATAACCCAGTTATTCGTGCTGTGCGCAAGGGAAAAGCAGAGAAAGTGCAGGAAGAAGGAGAAGCATTTTTGGAGGAGCGAGTAATTGATACTTGGTTAAAAAATACTGCTAATGACTGTGAAAATAGTTTGCACGAGCGACTGCAACGGGTAGAAATTTTATGGGATTTATCGATCGAGTCTGAGAAGTTTAATGCTTATCTGGAGTTGGAGGAAATATGGGCAAGTCAGCAGAAAGAATTGAGCGATCGCCGAACTATTTTGGAGGCAAGTCGGGAAGTTTTAGAAGGTGAGGTTTTGCAATTAGAAACTGATAGAAAGGAATTAGATTTTCTGGTATTGGGATTAGATTCTTTGTTAAATTCTGCATCTAATGTTAATTGGGAAGATGAGGAAGTTAAAGATTTTTTACCCCGTTTACAACCTTATTGTCAGGAGGAAAAGTCGGTCAAAGATTTGGTAGAGAATGTGGGTTTAGGTCGGAATATTGCCAGAGATATTGGTTGGGAAATTCCGGAATTAGGAGCTTTTGGTTTAGCAGCTTGGTTCCAGGAAAATTTAGCTGTTTCGTTGCCAGAATTTCAGACTGGTTTAGCTTTGGCAAAAAAGGCAGTTATGGCAATGTCGGAAAGTGAGAAATTATTACAGATTTATCAACAGAGTCATAGTCAGTTTGAGCAGCTTAAAAAAGATATTCAGGAACAAGAGATAATTTCGGAAAATCTACAAAAAAAGCTAGAAGAATTAGAAAAGGAAAAAAGTCAGATAGATTTAGTTGTTGGCGAAGTAGGTGTTTGGATAAAAAAAGTTGGTAAAGAGCGGATATTTGAGGAATTGAAAAAATGTTGGGATAGCGGTGAAGCTTTCCAATTAGATTTAATTGGATTACCAGAAAGTTTGATGAAACTTGCTAGTAGAGAAAAATTACAACTTTTGCCAGACTATGCTCAACCTATTAATAATTTGCCAGATTGGGAAAGGTTAGAAAAAGCATTAAACGCAGAGTCAAGTCGTAATTTTAAGAATATTCAAGGTAGAGAATATCGTTTTGATGAATTTTTGCAAATTACTCTAAGTCAACCCCCCATAGTTTTGTCAGAAAGAGATTATCAAAACTGGCAAGAATTTGCTAAAGCATTTGCAATGTATCCGCAACTTAGCCAACAACAACGACAAAATTTAGTCGCAAAATCCCAACAATTTTTCCAGGAAAATCAGCAGAAATATAGTTTGGCGTGGGAACCAGATAATATGTCGAATACTTTGACAGAACTCATAGATAAAATCTTCAATAAAATTCTCCATAATTCCCGTGAATTTTTACTGCCGATGAAACAAGAAAATCTCAAAAAAATCCTGAAAAATCAGGAACAGTTAGAGGAAAATAGTCAATTACTCGAAAGCTACAAACAAGAACTAGAGATAGTCGAGAAAAAAGGCAAAGATTCCCATCAAAAGCTTGAACAAAAATATCAAGAGTTTCTCCAGACATTGCCAGAGATAAATCGTCAAGTAGAGGTTAATCCAGAAATTGGTAATTTAGCCAAACAGTATCTGGAATGGCAACCATTAGAAGTATTAAACGATCAATCCAATTTTCTAGAAAAAGTCAATTCCTGGGAAAATAACCTCAAACAACTTGAGAAAATCCCTACCCGACTAGAACCTTTTACCGTTCTTGCAGAAATTCAAAATATTTTCCAAGACAAACTAAATACCATCCAAGAAAAAGCAGATAGATTCCAGGAACAACTCCAATCTTGCCAAACAGAAATTAATCAAATTAAAACAGCATTAGAAAAAACAGTACCAACCAACTTAATTGAAGAGAGAAACTGGTGGAAATCTGCATGGCAAAAAATACCAGAAAATCTCAAACCCACCGTTCCTGAAACAGAATTATTTGCCATAGAACTTTTACAGAGAATCAAAATTCAACAGCAAAACTGGCAACAAGAATTAGAAACAGAAGAAACCAACCTCAACCGTAACCAAAAATTTATCCAAGACTGGATAGAAAAACTCAAAAAACCTTCAGAAAAAGATAGTAACGATCTGAGAAAAATTTACCTTGATAATGCCAATGTTATTGGAATTACCTGCGTCCAAGCTGCCAGTCGAAGCTTTGCCGAAGAATTTAATAGTTTCGACGTAGTAATAATTGATGAAGTTAGTAAATGTACTCCCCCGGAAATATTAATTCCAGCATTAAAAGGCAAAAAATTAGTATTAGTAGGAGACCATCGCCAATTACCACCAATGCTCAACGATAATACTGTTGAAGAAATAGCTGAAGAGATGAAAATTACAAAAGAAGAACTGAATTTTTTAGAAGAGTCACTATTTAAAACTCACTTCGAGGCAGCAACAGAAAAAATCAAACAGATGTTAACCATTCAATATCGAATGCACCCGAATATTATGGGAGCAATTAATCAATTTTATCAGCATCGTTTACAATGCGGTCTTCTCGAACCAGACCAACAACGCGCCCATAATTTAGGAGGTAAAATTATTCAAGAAAATCGACATATTATGTGGGTAAAAATGCCACAGTTAGAAAATTTTATCGAACAAAAAGAAGGAACATCACCTTTTAATGAAAAAGAAGTTGATGTAATTGAAAAATTATGTACTGAAATGGAGAAATCCTGGTCTGTGAAAATTGCCGAGGGGTTGCCAAGGAAAGAATTAGGAATTATCACATTTTATAATGCCCAGTTGCGACTAATAGAGTCAAGAATTAATCCCGAAAATTTTCCATCCCTACATATTAGAACTGGAACAGTTGATAGATTTCAAGGAATGGAAAGACAAGTAATTATTGTTAGTATGGTGAGAAATAATCAGGAGGGAAAAGTAGGATTTGCCAAGAAACCAGAACGGGTAAATGTTGCCTTTTCTCGCGCTCAGGAATTGTTAGTTATTATTGGATGTCATGGGTTATTTACACAACATTATGGAATGGTAGGAAATATGTATTCAGAAGTTTCTGATGTTGTGCGTCATCAAGGAGGGTTGGTGGAAGTTTCTGAAGTTTTAATAACCTAACCCCCCAACCCCCTTCCCTCGTAGGGAAGGGGGAGTCAGAGAGTTGGTAGTGGACCGACACAGCTAATTTAGTGCAAAATTGTAGGGTGCATTAGACGGCTTAAATTCAGACTATGAAAGGGATTCAGCAATCCGTCGTAACGCACCATTTTAGATGTGTCAGTCCAGTAGGGTGCGTTAATGCAATGTAACGCACCACCTCTTTCATCATATTCGGTGTGTTACTAATACACCCTACTGGATTTTTATAATATTCGGTGCGTTACGCTTCGCTAACACACCCTACTCGACTGCTGTGTCTAGCTTGAATTCTCCTGTTTTCCGATCGACATTCTAGAATTTATAGGAATTAAAAACTTTAGTCTGACCATCTTTTTGAAAGGCAAATACATCAAAAGATTGTTGGCGATCGCCCATTTCCATACCAGGAGTACCAATAGGCATTCCAGGAACGCTAATTCCAGCAATATTTGGTTTCTGGGCGATTAAACGTTTAACATCTTTTGCCGGGATATGACCCTCTACAAGATAGCCAGCAATTTCACTTGTATGACAGGAAGCCATATCTGAGGGTAAATTATATTTCTGGCGAATAGTTTGAATTTCTGACTCAGGTTTGACAATATCAGTTACTTGAAAGCCATTTTGCTTAATATGTTCCACCCAACCCTTACAGCATCCGCAAGTGGGAGTACGGTAGACAGTGATATTAAGTGCTTGTGGTGCTAAGTCTGTTGTAGGTGAACCAGAATTCGCCACAGTCTGAGTTGTTGTACTAAAGGTTGGATTTTCTGGCAAACCAACAAAAGACCAATATGCTGTGCCTAAAACTCCGGCAACTGCGACACCAGCAATTAGAGACTGCATCCAATTAGAGAAAACTTTTTTCATAACTTATTACCTCAAATAATCTATAAGTGCTTTTATTAATCATAAACCCTCCAGTCGAGTGGAAAGTCAAGGCTTAATTTCCAAATTTCCCATCATCCCCAAATCTTCATGGTCAAGAATATGACAATGGTAAACAGTCTTTCCAGCAAAATCTCGCAAGGGCATCCGAATTAAAACTGTTTCCCCTGGTCTGACTAACACTACATCTTTCCAGGCGCGATAGGGTTCTAGCTTACCATTCCGACTCAAAACTTGAAAAGCATTGCCATGAACATGAAAAGGATGATCCATCATGCCTGTATTAATTAATTCCCAGTCTTCAACCGTATTTAGCTGAACTTGAGTATCAATTCTTTCTGGTTGATATGGCTGACCATTAAACAAAAATGCCATTCCTTGACCAGGTATCATGCCGTGGTTCATCTGAAAACGACGTACTTTTTGAGGTTCTGGCAATGCTGTGACTGGGACGAGTTTTGTTGGCAGTAGCACAGCAGCAACCTGTGTGTCATAACTCACTGTTGCTAAAACTTGCGGTTGACTTTCAGGAAAGTTTCTCCCCATCATACCTCTACCCATCATGCCCATACCCACTCGTTCATAAGGCAAATTCAACAAGCGATATTTTCCTGGTTCTCGGTTAGCTTGGATTAATACATCTGCACGTTCTCCAGGAGTCAGCAACAGTTCTGACATTTCTACAGGTTCAGCTAATGCACCTCCGTCAGTAGCAATTAGATAAAATGGGTGTTCTTCTAGAGACAACCTATAAAACCGGGAACTTGAAGCATTAAGAATTCGTAATCGTAATAAACCTTGAGCAGGAATGGTAAAGTTAGGGTTAAACTGACCGTTAGCAGTAATCAAATTTCCTTCCCTTCCAGTCATTATTGAAAGTTCCTGGGATGGGAGCATATTTCCTTGTTGGTCTAGAGCAAAATCTTGCAACACTAAAAATCGTTCTGAAGCAGCTTTCACTTCTGGAATTTCATCTAACTCTCCCCGAACAATAAATAATCCCGCCAAACCACCAAATAATTGTTCTGCAACTAAACCATGCAGATGCGGATGATACCAGAACATCCCGGCAGGATGATTTTCAGGAATTTGGAATTGATATGTGAAGCGATCGCCTGGTGGAATATTGAGAAAGACGTTATCAGCATTTCCGGTGATGGGAATATGCAGTCCGTGATAATGAATGTTTGTGGGTTGGGGTAAATTATTAGTGAAATTAATCCGAATAGTATCTCCTGGTTTTGCTTCTAGTCTTGGTCCAGGAATTTGTCTGTTATAACTTAATAGATAAGCTTGTTTATTTCCCAGATTTATTTGATTAAAATTAGCTGTTAAATCTATTTCTAAAATTCCATCTTGGCTCTGATTAATTTGAGGATATGATGAAAAAAAATGTCGATTTTCTTGAGTTTTAACTATGCTACATTGAGCTATTAAAGTAGCGATGGCACTACTATAACTTAGGATTAAAAATTTTCTACGATTAATTTTTTTCATAATTAATATTTGGGAAATTTTACATTTGATTCAAAATTTTATTTCGGCAAGTTATCATTATATAGCGCTACGCACTAGGAAATAGGGAACACTTAACTGGGAACAGTAAACTGTCAAAAGGTTTCAGTATTAAGAAATGTCCGCGCCCTTTGCTTCGACTGCTATAGCACTAAGCAAATAAGTTAAGACATCCTTCTTTTCCCTGTTCGCTATTGCCCTACAAGCAAAATTTATTGTCCTAACCAAAAATCGAATCTGTATATCATTACATTAGACATCTCCAGAAAAGAGGGAACAGGGAACAGGGAACAGGAAGAAAGAATAGATAATTTCTGGATCAGAATTGATTTGATTTTTAATTTTCGGAGATGTCTATTTGACAATGGTTTAATAATAAATAAAAGTCTTATTGACTGTGGTAAAAAAAGGTAATTTCAAAGTAAATGTACTGCCTTGACCAGGTACACTTTCAACAGTAATATTACCTTGATGAAGTTGAGCGATCGCTAATGCAATAGACAGACCTAATCCCGAACCTCCTGTCTGACGAGAGCGATCGCTATTCACACGATAAAATCGGTCAAAAATTCGTTTTTGTTCTCTTTCGGGAATGCCAATACCTGTATCTTTGACATGGATTAAAGCTGAATTAGGATTAACTTCTAAAATTATTTTCACTTCACCCTCTGGAAGTGTGTAGTTAATAGCATTAACAACTAAATTAGAAACCAAACGATACAATTGTTCAATATTTCCCATCACCTCCACAGATTGAGAAACCCTAATTTCAGACAGAAGTTTAACCTTAGCTGCAACTGCCAAAAATGCAAATTCTTCAGCAATATCGTTAACTAAATCATTCAAACAAATACATTCCTGTTTTTGGGGCAATTTCTCCATCCCACTATCCATCCGACAGAGAATTAACAAATCTGCCACCATTTGAGATAAACGTTGATTTTGTCGCCCCATTATTTCCAAAGTTTCCCTAGCTTCCGTCTCACTCAGTTTTGGCAACATTAAAGTAGATTCAATAGTCGCTCGAATAGCAGCTAACGGCGTTCGTAACTCGTGGGCAGCATCCGCCGTAAATTGCTGAATTTGCCGATATGAATGGTAAATGGGGCGCATTGCTTTGCCAGATAACCACCAACTAGCACCAGCGATCGACAAAATTCCCATTGGCAAACCCAAGAGTAAAATATAAGTAACTATTTTGATATATTCATCAAAATCTTGCAAACTCCTTCCCACCAGAAGATATCCCCACTCCAAGTCATCCTGAGTATGCACCATCAAAGAGATTTGTCGATAACGTTTGCCATTGGCAGTAAGGCTTTGTAGCTGTGGTGTGTTTTGAGTGAGTTGCAGTCCTTTTGGTCGTAACCCTGCTACTGCAATTAAATTGTGGGAGCGATTAAGTAAGCGCAAATAATAATTTGCTGTTTCGGGAACTCCTGTCTGGGGTTCAGTAAAATTGCAGGAGGTTTCCACTAAACAAAAATCAGGTAAGATGCGAGTTGCTGCGAGTGTTATCTGTGCAGGTTTTTCGAGAACAGTTTTTAAACTATCGTGTATTGTTTTTGCCACTGACTTAAGTTCTCGGTCAATGGTAATTCGGTGAGCGTGGAGAATAGCTTCATAAAATCCTAAACTGCATAAACTCAGGATAACTCCCATTACCATGACATACCAACCAGCTAGGGAAAGGCGGGTTTGTTGAAATAGCTTGTTTTGGTGCATTTTTGAGTGACATACCGCTATGGGCAAGTTAAAAGTCAAAAGTAATTTCTTATTGAGTTAAAGGAATATCAACCTGATACTTTGATGCTAGATGCGTAAGTATTATTTATATTTTGTATCACACAAAATCTAATATTAACTATTCCCTAAAATTCATAACATTTTCTCTTGCTCCAATATAAGAATTGCTATATCAGATTTATTAATACTATATTTTTTACCACTATTCATCAAAATCACTCCTACTTTAGTTATCAACGAAGCTTTGTGTTATACTATTGCGTATATCAAAATAAATAAAAAATTATGTTTGTTGGCACTACTGAAGCAGCAAGTTTATTAAGTATTTCTACTCAAAGAATCCGAGTTTTACTCAAAGAAGGTCGGATTCAAGGAGCCAGAAAAATCAATAGTCGTACTTGGGTAATTCCTCTATATAAAGGAACAATCAAAATTGCAGGCAGAAGCCGTGGTCCTGAGCCTCGTTGGTCTTCCCGTAGGCACTGTGGCAAGAATACTATTCATTTCAATCGAAATAATATTGGTATCAATAAAAATAACAAAAATACCGATCTCGATGTAATTTCTGTGAAACGCAGTTCTAAGACTTTAGCAAAAGGTCACGAAATAGAAATTCACGGTCCTTGTCGGATTGTTTATAAACCAGAAAAACCTCATTCATGCGGAGCGACTGTTTGGATTGAGACTTTGGCAACGGCGACAGTCTTCAATTTTGATGGCACAGTTGAGCGAGTAGATAGTACCTGGATTTGGGAAGAAGACGAAATGTGGAAAATTAATAAGAAAAATATTGATGAGTTGATAAAAGCATCCTAGTCAAAAAGTTAATTTGAATCAGAGCTATCAGTCTCCTGTATAGTCTCACAGGTTAATCGGAAATCTGTGTGTAAATTTATCGTGGCAAAATTTAAACAACATACTCTTCTTTAGTTCAAAATGTAAACCTCAAACCACCCATAAATTTAACCTCATCTACACTTTCCCCCTCTTCCCTGGCAAAGTCTGCAGTGCCAGCAAATTTACGTTCCCAGGAAATACCAATATAAGGTGCAAAGCGACGACTAAATTCATAACGCAGTCGCATTTCTAACTCAATATCATTAAAACCAGTACCAATTTCAAATTCTTCAACCTCCTGTGCTGCTACATTAACTTCAAATTCTGGCTGCAATACCAATCTTTGGGTAAGCAATAACTCATATTCTACACTTAGCCGGGCAGAAATATCGCCATCTTCGCTGACAAAAAGAGCGGCATCTACTTCAAAGAAATAAGGAGCTAATCCTTGCAAACCAAAAACTACAAAAGCACGTCCGTCAGACTCAGAGCCAAATATTCTGTCGTAACGCACACCAGCTTGCCATTCCCAAAAAGACCAGACTAACTGACTGTAGAGTAGTTGTACTTCTGCATCTCCTTCCCCATCTTCTGTATTAACTTCACCATCAGTTTTTAACCACAACCTTCTGTAGTCGCCACCAACCCAACCATGAACATCCCAATTAAAACTACTGTCAGCATCATTAACGCGATATTCTAACTCTTCAATTAACAACAGCCAAAATATTTGATTATCTTTGATTACTGAAGGCCAATTTTCCTGGTTGTACTCATTGGCAATTTCCCAAGTAGGAGTAAGATTAGTCGAGCGATCGCCTATCTGTTTTCCTTCTGCCATAACCACTGGTGCATAACTGAAGTAACCAATAAAACTGACTAAACCTGCTACGGCACAGTAAAAATTCAATTCTTTTCTCTGTCTCCCCCCTTTCAAAGGGGGGTTAGGGGGGATTTTTTCCCCTATCCCTTTCAGAGGGGGGTTGGGGGGAATTTTTTTCCCTATTCTGAACTTATGCAAAAATTTCATTATTATGCTTGTTCTACCTTATCAGTTACAGAAACTACACGAAACATTCCTACCTTCATGTGATAGAGCAGATGGCAATGAAACGCCCAATTACCAGGTGCATCCACAGTAACATCTACAGACATTCTCTCGGCAGGTTTAACCAGAACAGTATGTTTGCGTGGTTTATAAGCACCTGCTCCATTATCCAATTCCATCCACATTCCGTGTAAATGAATAGGATGTTCCATCATGGTATCGTTGACAAAGGTAAGTCGTAGTCGTTCACCGTTATAAAATTGAATTGGTTCCTTTGCTTCTGAATATTTTTTCCCATCAAACGACCACATATACCGTTCCATATTTCCGGTGAGATGTAGTTCTATTTCTCGTTCGGCTTTTCTTTGGTCTTCACGAGGTTTCAGACTGCGTAAGTCGGTGTATAGAAGAACACGAGTACCTGTGTTTTCTAAACCAATGCCTGGTTCATGCAGGCGACTTTTTGACATCATAGCTACCCCCGCACTACCTGAACCATGATGATCTGGACCGTGCATTACGGGTTCTTGATGGGGTATCGTTTGTGTTTCGGTTAAATTATCCATCCCACTATTATGTTGAGAATGATCCATCCCACTGTCATGTTGAGAATGATCTATCTCACTATTATGCTGAGAATGATTCATCCCATCCATGCTTGGAGAATGTTGAGAATGTGCAGAATGATCCATGCCATGATCGTGACCCATATCCGCCATAGTTCGTAGAGGACGTTTTCTGCGTTCCGGTAGAGGCGCAGTCATACCCAGACGGGGCGCAAGAGTTCCACGAGCATAACCACTTCTATCCATTGTTTCGGCAAAAATAGTATAAGCAGTCTCTTCTTGAGGTTCAACAATTACATCATAAGTTTCAGCAATGGCAATCCGAAATTCATCCACAGTTACAGGTTGCACATTTTGACCATCTGCTTGTACTACCGTCATTTTCAGTCCTGGAATTCTTACATCAAAAAAAGTCATTGCTGAAGCATTGATAAACCGGAGTCGGACTTTTTCACCAGGCTTAAATATGCCACTCCAGTTAGATTCAGGTGCCATACCATTCATTAAATATGTATAGGTTGCACCTGTAATGTCAGCAATATCAGTGGGGTCCATTCGCATTCTGCGCCAATCTATATCATCAAATAAATGTCCCACTGTTCGCCGTTGATAATTATAGTAAGTGCTTTTCTTTTTCAAGTTAGCAAGCACTTGATGGGGGTTTTCAAAAGTCCAGTCAGAGAGCAATATTACATATTCCCGGTTGTATTCAATAGGTTCGGGTTCAGCCGGATCTATAATCATGGCTCCAAAATGACCGAGTTGTTCTTGCAACCCACTATGACTGTGATACCAATAAGTGCCACTCTGGGTTACAGGGAAACGATAGGTGAAAGTTTCTCCTGGTTTAATGCCAGCAAAGCTCAAGCCAGGAACGCCATCCATTTCTGGTGGAAGAAGAATTCCATGCCAATGAATTGAGGTATCTGTTTTGAGATTATTTTTGACTTTAATAGTTGCTGTTTGACCTTCCTGTAAACGAATTAATGGCCCAGGAATTCCGCCGTTAACTGTCATGGCAGTAGCTTTTCGCTCTCCTATTTTGAGTTTAGTTTCCTGAATTTGGAGGTTAATTAAATCAGGATATTTACTTCCGTTTTCAGGGTTGCTACTAGCGATGATTTGTCTGTTATCAGTAGGGAAAATATTGTTTATGCCTGCTGCTATACCGATGCCGGCAGTCAAGCGTAATAAATTTCGTCTGGTAAGTGGGTTTATTTTCATAGTTTTAGTTAACGTTTTGCTAAATTTACAGTTAAAAAATTATGGTTAATTAGGTTGCTTTCAAAAGCTTTGTTTTTCATATTTACTCGCATCTGTGTCAACATTTTGTACATTTTTTCTAAATCTTGCCCGTTGTGCTTGCATTTGAGAATTATATTGTGCCAATTTTATGTGAGCAACAGAGGACATGATTTTTAATACTGAAATTGTTATGCCTAGATGAGAGACTGTTTGTAAAATAAGTCGAATGAGAGATGCGTAGTCACTAAAATCTAAAAGCGGTAGTACTTCAATAAATTGAAATTTGGTAGATACCAGAGGTGGAAAGGTATATATATTTCCAGATTTTTAACTGACAAATAGTTATCTTAATTTCTTCCTCTCTATTCCCTATTCTCTATATCCCTCCATACCTATTCCCAGTTAAGTGTTCCCTATCTCATTTTTATCTTTCCTTTACAAACAGTCTCTGACAGTAGTAGACATCTCCGAAAAATATATAAACTTTTTGTAAAAGTAGGGAAAAGGGAAGATATTTTCAGTAAAAACGTACATAAAATGATTTTGTCAAGAAATTTTACAACTCTAGCTTATAGTAAATAAAGGACAACTTTATTTTCTGGAGATGTCTAATGGTAAGAGTTTTAAAAAGGTGAAGGTTGCCTAGTTGATTTTTCAATTGATAGGACATATTGATATTTTTCCAAACAAAACTAATATTTTTTTACTCAATGTTAGTTTGACTTAAGAATATGAAATTGAGATGAAATCTAAACTAGATTTTTTTTAAATTTTAGTAGTTATAATCTCTGAAGCAACAACGGGAGCATGTCAAAAATTTATTAATGGTGGGTCACGGTGCAAATTAAATTTTATTGGTATATTTCTAAAATCAATCCTGTACCTAACTCTGTAATACACCTAAAATGTTGCAATAGTAGGGGCGGGTTCTGCGTTAAGTTAATGGTGTTATAAATTATCAGATAGAACCCGCCCCCGCCCAATAATCTAAAGCACATCCATTAGCTGTTTCGGTATACTACGAAATAGAGGATTTTATGATCGGCACAGGTACGAGATAGTTATTAAGGATTTTAGATTGACATTTCATCCTAATTTCATAAATGCTGTGTATACTCAGTCTTGATTGCCTAAAAAAAGCTCAGTTAGTTTCGACTATTTGATGATAAAACCTGACAAAATTGGGTTGATTACTGAAGAGCGATCTGATTTTTATTCAAAATCTTAGAAATTATCTCTAATAGGAGTATAAAACATAATGCAAACTATGTCTTTATTCGCTCATGCACCAGAGTTTCATGTACCCAATAAAAATGATGATGCAAAAGGAGAAGAAACACAAGTAGAAAATAATTCGGTTAATGAAAAACCAGAAAATCAAATACAAAAAACTTCTTCTCCAGAGGTAGAAACTCAAGTAGAAAATAATTCGGTCAATGAAAACCTAGAAAATAAAATACAAGAAATATCTTCCCCAAAGGTGGAAACTCAAGTAGAAAAAGTTGTAGAGGAAAAAGTTATTGATTCCGTTGACTTAGCTCAAACGAATAATTTTCTGCCTCAGCCTGGAGAAATTGTTTTTTTACTTTTATTCACTATGCCTTTTTTACTATTTTCAATGAAGCGGTATATATTTAGATAAAGTTTTAAAAGGTAGTCAAAAAAAATGTAAGGATTCAGGTCCTATGGAAAAGCCTATAAATCTTGATAGATAAGAATTTCCGGCAATTTCCTTTCCAATTCTATTCTCAATTAGAGATGGCTACAAGCCTTTATTTTCGTCATTATTGAGAATTAGACTGTTAAATTGCTGAATAAGTCGTTTTCAGAAGTCTCTCTATAGCTGGGTTTGAGATACCTGCATCCTTACAAAAAAATATTAATCTGCCGGTCTTTTTTATTCTACTAATTGTGAAAAATTACTCTCTAAATTAATCTATATTCTATGGTCTTTGGAGACCAAACCCCTAAAGGCTACTCTAACTTTAATAACCAGAGATGCAATTGCAGAAAATTACTATTATTTTTTTTTAATTCACTCGATTATTTTTGACATCAAATCAACTATAAATAAGACTTAAACTATGAAAATAAATAAAGCCAGACTGCGCCAAATTCACTATTGGTTTGCTCCAATAATGTTATTTCCTGTACTACTTAGTTTAATTACAGGTTCTCTCTTTCAAATATCAGTTATTACTGGTCAATCCAATGATTTTATTTGGCTATTGGAATGGCATAGAGGTAAGTTTGGGAGAATTAATTTAGAGATTATTTATCCATTTTTAAATGCCTTTGGAATGTTAATGCTGGCAGTAACAGGAATTATTATGTGGTTCCAAATTCGCCGACAAGATAAGAAATAATCAGAACAAGCTATTTGCTCAAATTTTCGGTAGAAAAGATTAGATACAAAAACTATAAAATTATTTTTGAGATTTATTGTATATTATTCCCTGTTAGTAAAAAATAGATTATGCCTATTTATCCACAGGATTAAAGCGATAACCTAAACCATAAACCGTTTCAATTAAATCTCCACATCCACTAGCCCCCAATTTACGTCTTAATAATCTAATTTGAGCAGCAACAACATTACTGATTGGTTCTGCATCTAATTCCCAAAGTTGAGCTAAAATTTGGTCGCGACTAAGAATTTGGTGAGGATGTCGGAGAAAATATTCTAATAGTACAAACTCTTTATGAGTGAGATTAATTACATTTTTTTCCTGATTTTTCTTGATGAAACAAATAGTATTAGTACCGTAGTCTAGAACAAGATTTCCTACCTGTAATTGTTGACGTTGAATTTCAGGCGATCGCCTTTGTAAAGCTCTGAGTCTTGCTAATAGTTCTGGCATTCCAAAAGGCTTAACTAAATAATCATCTGCCCCGGCATCTAATCCCATGACTTTATCTGCCATACTATCTTTTGCTGTTAACATTAATACGGGTAAAGCACTATTTTTTTGTCGCAAAAATTTGACTAATTCTAACCCTGATAAACCAGGCAGCAACCAGTCAACAATAGCAAGGCGATATAAGGTAAATTGACTTTCTAAATATTCCCATGCCATTATGCCATCAACTACCCAATCAACCACATAGGATTCTTGATGGAGAACCCGTTTAATTGCCGATCCTAAATCTGGTTCATCTTCGACTAATAAAACTCGCATAATTAGGTTATATTAAATCACTTTTATTGACCATAATACTAGAAATTAGTGCTGTAGATTGTTAGAGACTGAATGTATCAGGAAATATAAAAAGGAGATAGGGAACAGGAAACAGGTATAACAATCCTAAATCATTCGTGAACAGTAATTTGCTTGAAACTCACATACAGCAAGAATATTTCTGGAGAAATTTTACAAACCATATAGGATTGCTATATGGAGGTATGAAGGTATGGAGGAAGGAAAAAATCAAGACAACTGTTTGTCAGTTAAAAATCTAGGAATATATGTACCTTTCCACCTCTTGTATCTACAAAATTTCAATCTCTTTAAGTACTACCCCTTTTAGATTTTAGTCACTACGCATCTCTCTTAATACTTATTTTACAAACAGTCTCTTAGTGAAATTAATCTGAATAGTATCTCCTGGTTTTGCTTCTAGTCTTGGTCCAGGAATTTGTCTGTTATAACTTAATAGATAAGCTTGTTTATTTCCCAGATTTATTTGATTAAAATTAGCTGTTAAATCTATTTCTAAAATTCCATCTTGGCTCTGATTAATTTGAGGATATGATGAAAAAAAATGTCGATTTTCTTGAGTTTTAACTATGCTACATTGAGCTATTAAAGTAGCGATGGCACTACTATAACTTAGGATTAAAAATTTTCTACGATTAATTTTTTTCATAATTAATATTTGGGAAATTTTACATTTGATTCAAAATTTCATTTCGGCAAATTATCATTATCAAGTAAAATTATGAAATGAAGATTAATTTTTTTACCCAAGAAGCCAGATGTAATTATCAATATATCCAAATCGACTGAAACCGATAAATTTAATTTAATCTTAAAATTTTCTTAATTTTTACTTAATTATTTTCAGGTATATCTTAGCTCATGAAAGAATTCCAAGTTCTTTCTTCAATAACAAAAAAGTCGATTGTTTTGATTGAGAGATAATTAAGTTAAATGCCAGAATTAATAGGATTTGCATCTTTACCCGCTGATACATTTGCTGATGGACCAGAATCAGGCGCAGATGTAGACACCACTCGTACTGGGCCTTTTCCTGGTCAACCTGTAGGTGGATGGAGTGGCGTACAATTTGCCGACGCTAATAGCTACTGGTTCATAGTAGATAGTCTTTTTGGTGGCAGTTCTGATACTCTTGCTAGAATCTACAAAGTTAATCCCAATTTTGCTGGTATAGAAGGGGGTGACGGTAGTGTTGAGCTAGAAGAATTTATTACCCTTACCGATCCTAACAATTTTGTACCTTTTGAAATTCTGAACGAAAATGACCCTGAAAGACCTTTAACAGGTACAGACTTTGATACCGAAGCATTAGTTATTGATAGTAACGGCGACCTGTGGGTAGGAGACGAATATGGTCCCTATCTATTACACTTCGACAGTAATGGAGTTTTATTAGAGGCTCCTATTTCCACCCCTAATATTCCTCGACTGAATACTCTTAACGGGAAAATTCCTATTAATATTGGTCATCGTGGCGCTAGCGGTCCTCGACCAGAACATACTTTAGAAGGTTTCCGTTTAGCTTTAGAGCAAGGTGCAGATTTTATTGAAACGGACTATGTGATGACTTCGGATGGAGTGCCTATCGTTCGTCACGAACCATTGCTCAATAACACTACAAATATTCTTGATATTCTTGACGATAACCCTGAATTTGCAGCTCGCGAAACAACTAAAACTATTGACGGAGTTGAAATTACAGGTTTCTTTGCAGAAGACTTTACCCTAGATGAAATTAAAACCCTACGCGCTCGACAACCTCGGCCCGAACGTAGTGATGAGTTTGATGACTTGTTTGAAATTCCCACGATGGCTGAAGTAATTCAGTTAGTTAAGGATTTTACAGAGGAAACAGGTGAGGAAGTAGGTATTGTTCACGAACTCAAACATAATAGCTATTTTGATAGTATTGGTTTGAATGTAGAAGAAGCTACAGTAGATGTTTTGGTGGCAGAAGATTTTACAGACCCAGAACAAAACATTATTCAAACTTTTGAAATTGCACCTCTAATTAGTTTAGACCAGGAAATTATGCCAGATGCAGGAATTGATGTTCCTCTGCATCAACTTACTGGAGCAGTTACAGAAAACTTTAATCCTGGATTTTCTTTCCCTTACGATCTAATTGACAACTTTAGCGATCCTGATTTTACTGAGGATGATGCTCGTGAAGTTTACGGCGATTTAGTCGATATTATCGATCTGAGTGAAGAAACAGGATACGGCGATTTATTGGCATTGCCTGAATTTTATGATTTCATGGCAACCTACGCTGAAGCTGTTAACCCTTGGAAAAATACTATTTTACCGAGAGAACTTTTGGAGGAACCTGTAGATGGTGACGGGGATGGTAACGCTGAAATTACTACCCAGTTAACAGGGGAAGTTTTGCCTCTAATTGATTTTGCACATGATGCAGAATTACTGGTTAATGTATATACTCTACGGGATGAGGAACGCTATCTGACTTTAAACCCAGATGGTTCGGTACAAACTCCGACACAAGAAGTAGAAGATTTAATAAATTTAGGTGCAGATGGTTTAATTGGTGACTTCCCAGAAACTATTGAGGAAGTATTGAATCGCTTTTTTGCTGATGAAGTAAGAGCGCCTCAAAATCCTGATGTGGAAGCAGGGGATGCTGTAGCAAATTTACGGGGTTCCCGTGGTTTTGAGGGTATTGGTTACAGTCCAGACAGAACTACACTTTATCCGATTTTAGAAGCACCAGTAGATGGCGATCCAGAAAATTCTCTACGAATTTATGAATATGACATTGAGACTGGAACTTACAGCAACGAAATAGTAGGATTATATCCCCTCGACGATCCTGGCGATACTCCAACTTTCCAGCTCGGAGATTTAACTCCCGTCAATGATACTCAGTTTATCGCCATTGAAAGGGATGATTTTCAAGCAGATGAAGCTTTCTTCAAGAAAGTCTTTCTCATCGATATTTCCCAAGTAGATGAGAATGGTTTCGTCTCCAAAACTGAATTAGTCGATCTGTTAGATATTGACGATCCTGATGACCTTGATGGGAATGGCAGCAACAATTTTACTCTTCCCATTACCAGTATTGAGGATGTATTAGTATTTGACGAGGAAACAATTCTAGTTTCTGTAGACAATAACTATCCGTTCGGTGATTTTGCCACAGGGCGACCCCCAGAATTAGATAATAATGAAATTATCTTAGTCGAACTAGACGAACCTCTGGATCTCGATCCGCGACTAGGAATAAACGGGTTGCCAGCTCCAGAACCAATTTTCAACCCAGAAGCAGAAATTGCAGAAGTTAGAAGTATTGAATTTATTGGTGAAAGTAGTATTCCTGCTGCCTTAGATTTTGAAAGCACTGAAGTAGGTGGGTTTTCTGGTTTAACTTACGACCCTGAAAACCGAGTTTATTACGCTATTTCTGATGACCGCAGCAATATTAACCCTGCTCGTTATTACACTTTAGATATAAATCTCAATGGTGGTAATGCTCTAGATGTTAGCGTTGCAGAAGTAACTACTCTGTTGGATGAAAACGAAGATGTTTTTGAGTCAGAAAGTCTAGACCCCGAAGGTATTGTTTTAACCAATAACGAGACTGTATTCATTTCTTCCGAAGGCAATACAGGAGAATTAGTTAATCCTTTTGTTAATGAATTTGCTTTAACAGGAGAACAGTTAAACGCACTTGAAATACCTCAAAAATTCTTGCCTACCGCCGACAATAGCAGTGGTATTCGGGATAATTTAGCTTTTGAAAGTTTAACTATCGATCCTCAAGAGCGCTTCCTCTATACCGGAATTGAAAATGCTCTCTTCCAAGACGGACCTGCTGCTGGTATCGACCAAACCAGTTTAGCAAGAGTTATTCAATACGATCTAGCTACAGGGGAACCACAAGCTGAATTTGTTTACGAAACCGATAATGCAAACGCTCCTGCTGGCACTCCTGATAGTGTAGATCGTACTAACAGTCTTGCTGAATTAGTAGCATTAGATAATTCAGGAACTTTCTTAGCTTTAGAAAGATATTTTGACGACAATGGTTTAAATCAAAACAAACTCTATCTGGCATCAGCTCAAAATGCTACTGATGTAAGTGACTTAGATAGTTTAGTAGGTCAAGAAATTGTCGTTGCTGGGAAAGAGCTGCTGGTAGATTTTAACGACATTGACACTGGTTTTGATGGTCTGGATGATTTTGAAGGTTTAGCTCTAGGACCAATTTTACCTGATGGTCGTCAATCTTTAATTGTAGTTAGCGATAACGACTTCGACTCTACTCAAGAAACTCAATTCTTTGCTTTTGCTCTTGACTTAGGTTTACCTCCAACTAACGGCGATGACACGTTAGTGGGTACTGGTGGAGATGACGTGATTGATGGTCGTGGTGGTAACGATGCTCTCAACGCTGGTCGTGGAAACGATAAAGTATTTGGTAAGTCTGGTGATGACTTGTTGATAGGTCGTTCTGGTAATGATATTTTGTTGGGTGGTCCAGGGGAAGATACTTTAGAAGGAGGTATTGGTCGCGATCGCCTCAATGGTGGAGCAGGAAACGATACACTCAGAGGAGGTGGTAGTATTGACCGCTTTATCTTTAACACCAATCAACCATTTGATTCTGATGATTTGGGTGTAGACACAATTACCGATTTCTCCATTACCCAGGGAGATATTATTCTGTTAGACCGCCAGACTTTCACTACTATTAACAGTGAAGCGGGAATAGGTTTTAGCATTGACAGTGAATTTAGTACCGTTGCTAGCGATGGAGATGCGGCAACTGCTGATGCAGTTATTGTTTACAATGAGAATAATGGTAATTTGTTCTATAATCCTGATGGTGACACACCTGGTTTTGGCAGTGGCGGTCAATTTGCAACTTTGACAAATACTGCGTCTTTAGGAGCAGATGATTTCTTGATTAGGTCTTAGGATATTGTAAGCTGTATCGTAATGCACCTTATATTGTATCTCATTAATTAGCTACCTTAAAGTAGGGACGTTGGATGGAACGTCCCTACAAGTTTTTGGTTGTAAATATGTGGTTCATAAATCTGAAAAGCGCTGTATAATGAAATTAATTCATTGATGCCATCCAGTGCGAGCTTCTAGCTCGCGAATGATTTTGACGAATATATTTCCGAAAAACGTTTGATATAGAATCCGGTTATATAATATATGTTTATAACTCTATAATTACTTTAATCTCCCCACACTTCCCACCCTTCCCACACTTCCCACCCCCAACTATATAATAAGTATTCAACCGGATTTGATATGATACCATAGGAGGGAAAAACGTTTGGGAACAAGATGCTCCCACTATTAATTTTATTATAAATTAATTCAATAGTTGTAGGTACTGATAACTGATAACTGAAATGACACTTACTTTTGATTTAAAAGATATTGCGACTGCTTTACCAATTTTTGTCGAACCAGAACAAAAGGAAAAGTTTTTGTTTGTCTTAGGTGCTTTAATGACTAGATTAATTAGTTTGAGAAAAGGTGCGGAAATTCTGGGAATTGATGCTGAGGAATTATTGCAAATCTTGGATTTATTAGGCATTGAATTTTCCTATCTTTCCTCTGAGGATATAGAACAGGAACAAAGGTGGTAAAAGTTTTGAAAAAAATAACCTAACCCCCCAACCCCCTTCCCTACCAGGGAAGGGGGAGTATTTCTCCCCTCTCCTTGCAGGAGAGGGGTTGGGGGAGAGGTCTTCATTAACTCAAATTTACCCACATTTTCAAGCTAGACGCGCTATGCTGTATAAACCAACCCCTTTCCTTCCTAGGAAAGAGGGAGTAGAATACATACTTGGTAAGTTATATTTCGGGTAAAATGAAATAACTTAACCTCCTTAAACCCTCTTACTTATCTGGGAATAGAGAAATCTTGCTGCCCTCTCCTTGCAGGAGAGGGGTTGGGGGAGAGGTCATTATCAACTCACAAAATAATTTATGGAGTCTTCAAAACTACAGCAACCATCCTTACTCAGAAATAAGAAAACTCATAATATTGTAATTGGACAAAAAGTATCTCCCAGTAAAGTAGAGCGCGCTAGGGAATTTCGGCGCCAGATGACACCTGAAGAGAAAATCTTGTGGCAACGTCTTCGTGCTAATCGTTTAAATGGTTGGCATTTTCGTCGCCAACAAATTATTGATGGATTTATTGTAGACTTTTATTGTCACTCTGCTGGAGTTGTGGTAGAAGTTGACGGGGAAATTCATCAGCAGCAAGTTGAATATGATGCAGAGCGCGATCGCGTTCTCTTAATGCGAGGAATTCGATTATTACGATTTAACAATGAAGAAGTTAGACAACAACTCAATAGGGTTTTGACAAGTATTGCTACTGTCTGTAGTGAAGAAACCTAACCCCCCAACCCCCTTCCCTAGTAGGGAAGGGGGGGAAAGATTTATCCTCTTATCTATCTGTTATAGGGAGATAAAATTTATCCCCTTCTTGCTCCCCTCCCCTTGCAGGGGAGGGGTTGGGGGAGAGGTCTCCAATTACCACAAAATCAAGACAAATGTTTCTACAATCTTCTACTAAATATATCGACTCTGAGTTAAACAATTTAGCCGATAAAATCGAAAAAGATAGCCCTGGTTTATCAGTTTTTGCTGCCCGTCAATTCTGTTATCAACTGTATCAAACTCCGGTTCAAATTGAGATAACAAAAGAACGAGATTTGAATATTCTTGAGGAATTTATTCTCAGAGCAAGTATTCAGTTTAATCCTCCACCAACTCAAATAGAATTGGCACAAATACTAAAGTTAGATCCTATATTTATTCAAAGCACTACTAATACTCTTCAATCCCTACAAACCCTAACTTTAACACCACCAGATTCTAGAATTACCATAACTTCTGAAGGTCAAGAATTTTATACAAAAGGTTCCTTGCCACAACCGCCAGAAAATAAACTTATTTATGCTATTACTAATCCTCTTTCTGGAGAAATTAACTGGCGACTTTCTGCGGTAACATCTAAATCTCCAGAACTGCCAAATTTAGCCGATTTTATAACCTTTAAAAATACAACTCCCGATCTTAGTAATTTGACTATTGAAGAACTACAAAAACAAATTTTAGATTCTAATTTAGGTGTTCATCTACCAGAATCAGGGCAAATAATTAAAAATTTTTCTGTCGATAAAGATGGGAAAAAAGTTACCTGGAAAGCTATTTCTATATGGGCAATATTTGATGCGGTCGAAGAAAAGTTGATTTTACAGGCGAGAGAAGGAAATAAAATTTTAGAATCAGTGTCAAATCAATTACAAGAAATGGCAGATAAGGAAAAATTTTTGCTCAATGAATTATTTGGTTTACCTCCTGAATCTATAGCCTCTCAAACAGAATCAATTTTAGAACTAAAAAACCAAAAAGTTGAGGATAGACTCCAAAAAATTCGGCAACAAGGAATTGAAATAATTAAACAAACTAGAGAAAAAAAGAGGAAAACCTTACCCAAAAATTCCGAGTTTATCTTGTTGCGCGATCGCCAAATTAGACCGGAGTTTTTATCTACTCTCAAAGCAGCAACTCAACAGATTTTAATTTATTCTCCTTGGGTGACTGAGGAAGTAGTCGATGAGGAATTTATGCAACTTTTACAAAAGTTGGCAAATAATGGAGTGTGGATTTTAATCGGATATGGAATTGCCGAAAAACAGGAAGAAGAAACCAAACCAATATCGCCCAAAGTTGAGGAAAAATTGTTAACAATTAGAACTCCTGAAGATTTACCAGCAGCTCAGATATTTTGGTTAGGAAATTCTCATGCTAAGGAGGTATTAGTAGATAGAAAAGTTCATTTATCTGGCTCTCATAATTGGCTTTCTTATCGCGGAGATAGAGGTTTTCGAGGAGAGACGACTTATAAAGTTACAAATGCTGATACTGTTAGGTCAGCTTATGAATATTTACAGACTAGATTTCAATCTTATGCTGAGAATTTATGGGAATCGGCAGTGTCAAATCAGGATATTAATTTAGCTGTAAAATGTGTCTGTATTTGGGGTGCTTTAGGTATGACGGAAATAGCACTCCAAGAATTACAATATCATAATTGGATTGAACTTTTTCCAGTGTGGTTAAAAGTAGTTATTCAGGGTTTGAGGTCAAAACAAATTTTACCTGATGATATGATTTTTGAGAAAGCAATTTCTTGGCTAAATATAGTTGATAAATCTGATAAAAATATAGAGGATTTACGGTCTGGATGGCAAGGGGTTGTAGAAGCGATCGCTCGTCAAAATCGCCAAGCAGCTTTAAGTTTATTAAATGAGGCAGCATGGGGAGAATTTATCCGTTTAGAAATTTCTGCAAAAGACACCCCAGAAAAATTTATATCGAAATTGCTTTAAAAAGGAGTCAGAATAAAAAGCTAGAAATTTAGAAAAATTTCTAGCACAAACCGGACGACTAATTAGGGTTTGCTTATGGAAAGTATGAGTGGTAGGGGTAGGAGACACGAGACTGGAGACACGAGACAGGAGAAATGGAGATTATAGAGGAGGTAGTCGTAAAAATTGTCCCTTGATTTTTCTGCCATAATCATCCCAAAATACTAGCATGCATGAGCTTTTTGGACCGAAACAGGCGCACTTTTTTCGACCAAAAAAGGCTCAAAGCAATATCTTTCAGTGCTTTGATATTTAATCAGCAAGCCCTAATTAAATAACCTTGAATTAATTCGCAACCATGAGGATATAAGAAATCCCTTTATTCTTGGGCTTCTACTCCTTCTCTAATAACTTGAAAAGTTTAGTTGTGCTGTATTTTCATAATTTTATCCCATATTCCGCACGTCAAGTTGTAATATTAAAAGTAGTATAAAAAATGGTAGCGCGGGTTCGTATTTATACTCTATAAATCCTATTCATTGACCTTTCTCAGGAGTCAGATTCTCAGGAAAATATTAAGCATAAATACTCAATTACTTACTCCTATTGACCACTTTTATTGCCTCCTGTCTCCTGTCTCCTGTCTCCTGTCTCCGTTTTTCCTGCTACATTTTGTAGTGCGGAATGTAGGTTTTATCTACTGAACTGACATAGCTAATAGACCTCTCGGGAAAAGAGGGAACAGGGAACAGGGAACAGGGAGAAGTAATTGATAATTTATGGATAAGAATTGATTTGATTTTTGATTTTCGCAGATGTCTAATGACTGTGTATTAGGTCACTGGGGCGAGGGGTGGGGCAGCTTCATCTAATTTAATGTTGAGCATCATTAATTTAATGCGCAACCCGCGCCTACGCTTTGCAACATTTTAGACAACTCACCCCACTACACTTCAATATTTAATCACCCCATCACCCTATCGCTTCATCTCCCTACCTCTCTACATATAAGCCTGAAGTTCATCTCGCAAAGCAGTCTCAACCCTTTCATATTCTGCCTTCGCCTCAGATAAAATCACATTTGCTCCTTCTGTAGTCCCCCCACGTCCAATATATTCTAAGTTCTTGCAAAGCTCAGACAGCTTTGTGGCACCTACAGAAGCACTACTAGACTTTATTGTGTGAGCAGATTTTTGTAGCAATTCTGCCTGCTCTTGTTCAACTGCTTGACTAATTTCATCTAAAAGCATGGGTGTATCTTCCAGATAGCAATCAATTATTTCTACAACCATTTCGTGAGCGTCTCCTGCCATTTCCTTCAACTCTTGCAATACTGCTTTATCAATCGCTATTTCTAATTCTGGCACAGGTGCTTTTTCCTGCTTAACTACTGTTTCTGTTGCTGAAAGACCGCATTTACTTAAAGCCGTACTCAATGCTTCTCGGCGAACTGGTTTACTAATATAGTCATCCATACCAGCACTTAGACATTTTTCACGATCGCCTTGCATAGCATTAGCAGTCATGGCAATAATACAGGGGCGTTTCTCTTTTTCCCATTCAGCACAGATTTGGCGTGTAGCAGTTAAACCATCCATTTCTGGCATTTGTACATCCATCAATACCACATCATAAGACTGACGATATAAAGCGGCTAATACCTCTAAACCATTTGCTGCGATATCAGCTCGATATCCTAAATTTTTCAGAATATTAATTGCCACTTTTTGGTTAACGACATTATCTTCAGCTAAGAGAATTTTCAGAGGTAATGTTTCTGCTAATTTGACATCTGATTCAGTTTGGGATTTTGGTTTACCATCAACTATATTTCCTTTCATTATTCCTACTAACACTTTCTCAATTTGAGATTGTTTAATTGGCTTATTTAGATAAGTAGTAGCATTTATATTAGCCCTGATATTTGATAATTCTTGAGCTAAAGAACTCAGAAAAACTATGGGTAACTCCTGAAAACTGCAAAGTTGACGAATTTCCCTAGCTAGAGTTATGCCATCCATTCCACCCATTTGTATATCTATAATCGCAAGATCACATTTCTCCCCTGACTTTAGTATATTTATCGCTTCATACCCATTACTTACAGCTTGGGAAATCATCCCCAGGGATTCTGATTGAAATGTCAACACTTGCCTATTCGTAGCATTGTCATCAACGATTAACAAATGTTTATTTTGTAATAATTTCTGAGTTCCATTTTCCTGCTCAAGACATGAACTATTAGGAACAGCAGGAAATACTATCGAAAAGAAGAAAGTCGAACCAACTCCTACTTCACTCTCTACCGACATTCTTCCTCCCATAATTTCAGTTAACCGCTTGCTGATAGCTAATCCCAATCCAGTGCCACCATAGTGACGAGTTGTAGAAGCATCAACTTGACTAAAAGGCTTAAATAGACGAGTCCTCAGATCGCGTGGAATACCAATACCAGTGTCTTTAACCGCGAATTTGATTGTGTAGAAAATAGGACAGGGAGTATTTAGTTGAGTACATTCTGTTTGATTGGGAATGGGACAATGCCGATTTTCAGAAGAGCTTAAGTCTGGGTTTTGAGGTGAAGCGGTAACTGATACAACTACTTCCCCAGTCTCTGTAAACTTAACTCCATTACTGAGAAGATTAACTAATACTTGGCGCAAGCGAGTTATATCTCCAAGTATAATTTCAGGAGTTTGTGGATCTATTAGATAAGCTAGCTCTAACTTTTTGTCGGCTGCTCTTGGCGCTAACAAATCTAGACATTCTTCTATGCAAGTTCGGAGATTAAAAGGTTGTTCCTCTAACTCTAATTTGCCAGACTCAATTTTGGAGAAGTCAAGAATATCATTAATTAAGATCAACAAAGCATCCCCACTATTGCGGATAACTTCCACAAAATCTTGCTGTTGTAGGTTGAGTGGTGTATCCAAGAGTAAACCTGTCATCCCAATGATTGCATTCATGGGGGTACGAATTTCGTGACTCATTGTTGCGAGGAATTCACTCTTGGTTCGATTAGCAATTTCGGCTGCTTCTTTGGCAATTTTCAATTCATCTTCTGCTTGTTTCTTCTCTGTAATATCTGTTATTGTGCCAACAAGACGATATGGTTTCTTTTGCTTGTCGCGAATACATTTACCTTTAGCAAATATCCATACATAATGTCCATTCTGATGTTTGAGCCGATGGATATTCTCATAAAGTTCTGTTTTTCCTTCTAAATGTGCTTCTACATCTTGAATAGCTGCTTCTAAATCATCTGGATGTACATTATCTGACCAAGTAGAGTAGATACTGGGAAGTGGGTTGTCTTCATAACCAATAATTCTCATCCATATAGGTGAGTAATAAACTTCATTTGTTTGTATATTCCAATCCCAGATGCCATCATTTGTACCTGAGACAGCCAGTTCATAGCGTTCTTCGCGATCGCTTAAAATGGATTCTATCCGACGACGCTGGAGAATTTCTACACTTAAAGCTTCATTTTTTTTGTTAAGTTCCTCAGTTCTTTCTGCAACTCGTTTTTCTAAACCTGTATTTGCGTCCTTAATTTCTATAAATTTTTCCTGTAGTGCTGCTACCATTAACTGAAAGTTGGCAGTCAGGGTATTAATCTCTGAAATTTTACTCCGTGGGAAATCTGTAGGAACTGATTCTGACAGAAGTTTTTGAGGTAAGTCTGTAGTTACTTGCGTTAGTTTTAACATCGGCGCTACTAATCTTTTACTAACCCAGACTGATGTAATTAATCCTAAGACTGCTATTATTTGTATTGTAGCTAGATTTTTAATGTAGCTCGTATCTAAATACTCAATATAGGGAGCTGTTGCTTGCTTGATATATAAATACCAGGCAATATCTGAAGTAACCTTGACCTTCACTCCATAAAATGATTGTTTCCACCGTTTTATTGCTGCCATTCCTGGTGTTTTTGGTTGCCACTTAAAAATATCTCCATTGTAGTAGATATTTCCTGTTTCTTGTAAGTCGAATTTTTCTCGAATAGTCACTACTGAATGACTGTCAGCAATTATATAGTTGTCACCATCCACCAGTATTGCTTCTATTCCCTTTACTTGGGTATTTAGTTTAATAAATTTACTGACTTGACTTAAGTCTAGGGAACCATAAGCAATTCCCTCAAATTGATTATTTCTGACTACTGGTATTACAATACCAACATGGGGTGTAATAGAAGCTCTATCTCTATGAACATCTGTAATTTCTGGTTCTAATTTTTTTGCCATCTCCCTCAGATTATACTGATCAGATATGTTTAAGTTAAACATTGATTCTCCAGCTTCATTAAATTCCGGTTGAGCAGCAATTATGTTACCACTAGCATCAGTAACATAAATTTTCAGAAAAGAGGGAAATGTTTTTTGGATTACTGATATACTTTGTTGTAAAGTTGCTTTTTCCCGATATGGTGCTTGAGTTCCTATTTTTGCTAATTCTGCTATAGCGTTGAGATGTTCTTCATACCAATATTTTAAGTTATTTGCTATAGGTGCTTTTGCAGCCATTAGTTCTTTTTGAATATCGTTTTCAATAGTATCCACTATATGTTGACCATTAAATATGGTGAGTGTTAAAGCTGGAAATAAAATAAATGCCATTAACAAATTAAAGATAGTTTTTTGAAATGAAGAATGTTTTTTTTCTCTGGTAAAATCAGCTAATTTATGTATTGGTAAATAAGTGATAATTAAGTTAGCAATTAAGGCGTTAAAGAAGCCATTAACTGATTGCTTCAACATAATTAACAGAGTTTGTGTTGTACTTACATCCAACACAAATCGATAAAATAATACCACTAAAGGCATCCCCAGAAAAATCCAGTATATTCCATCTAGCAACACCATATTTTTATAACGCTGCCGATTTAAAATTACTCCAACAAAGGTTGCTTCTAGAGTAAAAATAATAATTGCATAGGGATGATTCCATAAAAAGTATGTATGGGCACTAGAAATCAAGGCCGCTAAAGTGCCCCATCTAATTCCGTAAAGATAAACTACTATTAAGCTTGCTATACTACCAAAGAGAAAATCCACCCCAAAAAACAAATGTATTTTGAAGAAGTTACCTAAGTAACCTAGTATAATTAACAAGATAGCTCCCAATATAAATTTGGGATTAGTAATTTTTGGTGATTTGTTGTTTTTATGGAAAAAGTTCATGTTTTTCACCTCTTGTTTTTCAGATATAGTCTTTTTAAGATATATAGCAATTCCCATACTGGTGAGATACAAAATTCCCTGGTTTTAGGGAACAGGAAACAGGGAACAGGGAACAGGGAATAGGAAATAGTAATTCTGGTTCCGTAGGAATAAATAAAGAAGAAAAACAACTGTACCTCATTAGCTTGGAAAACGCTATATGGCAATATGAAATGATTTGTGAAAAAAGCTGTAGTAGTTTGGTTTCCAAATCCAATTTCCATTTGGGTTTGGAGACTAAACCAACTTATATCAAATCCGGTTAAACAGTCATAGATTGGTTAAGTCAAAAGGAGTCAGGAGCCAGAATTCAGAATTCAGGAGGAGACAGAATTACAAAGACTTAATAGTTATGATGATTGGATAATTTTTTATGTCCAATCAGACGGATTTGATATTAGATAAAATATTACAACCTATTCCCGGATTGCTATAATATTAAATCCGGTAGTATTTGTATAAATCAAATTAATTTTTATGAATTTTAATCAAGAATAATTATTAATCATGTAAAAACTTAGATACAAACATTATATTATATTTAATTTGTTGAATTAGTAATATAGCACTACGCATTAAGGTTAGGACATTTCCCCATCCTGAAACCCTTTGACAGCCTACTGTTCCCTGTTCCCTATTCCCTATTCCCTAGCGCGTAGCGCCATAAAATTAATAATTTTCGGTAGGGGTTTACTGACTAAACCCCTACGGTTGATTGTATTGAGAACGGAGCTAAAAACCCCTACAGTTGATTGTATTGAGAACGGAGCTACCCCAGAGGAAGCAGATGATATAAACCTGACTTCTCGACTCAGCTATATTCTATTAGACATCTCCAATAATCAAAAATCAAATCAATTATCGGGCAGAAATCATCAATTATTTCCCTCTACTCCCTACTCCCTACTTCCTACTCCCTAATAAATCAAAAGTATTAACTTCTGAGATTTACCTTCAGTTTATCAACCAAAGCATCTCTAACTTTTTGCTGTACCGGGTCAACATCGGCATCAGTAAGAGTTCGATCGCTCACCCGATAAATTAACCTAAAAGCTAAACTTCTTTGACCATCGGGTACATTTTCACCCCGATATTCATCAAATAATTCTATAGACTCCAATAACTTACCAGCAGCTTGAGAAATTACCTGTTTAATCTCATCCACTGATACCTCAACTGGTACAAAGAAAGCAATATCTCGGTCAGCAGGAGGGAATGTAGAATAACCACTAAACTTGCGTCTGACAATATTTCCTTGAGTCATTACCGAGACCAACACTGCCAAGTCAAGTTGAAAAACATAAACCTCATCTGGCAACTCTCGCTCTTGCCGCAGTTGAGGATGTAGTTGCCCAAAAACACCGAGATATTTGCCTTGTAACCATAATGATGCTGTCCGACCTGGATGCAACAGAGAATTTTCGGAGTTTGGTTTGTACTCAACTGCTAAATAGAGTCGTTCAAAAACCTGTTCTAAAATTCCTTTAGCTTCAAACCAACTCAGAGGTTGTTCCTTTCCACCTCGCGTCCAACTTTTGGCACCATTACTAAAAATTCCAGCGATCGCCTCTGCTTCGTAAAATTTTTCTTCCTCTTTCCAGAAAAGACGACCTATCTCAAACCCATTTAATACTCCATTTCCTTGTTCCAGGTTATATTGAAAAGCATCAATAAGTCCAGTTAATAATTCTGTACGGAGGGCAGAATATTCCACAAATAGAGGGTTAGCGATCGCTATTTGATTTTCCCCACCTTGTTTTACCAAAGAATACTGCATCAATTCTGTTAACCCCGCACCCCGGAAAGCTGCTCGAAGACTACGGAGCGCCAACTGTTCTGGTGGCAAATAACCTGCTGCACCTTTATTTGGTAGAGTTTCACAGAAATTATCGTATCCGTACAAACGTGCAACTTCTTCGATCAAATCTATTTCTCGTTCTAGGTCTCGATAACGATAGGGAGGTACAATAACATTCCAGACTACTGCCTCTGTAGTTTCCTTTCTGACAGACCCACATCCTAAAGATGCGAGAATACCTTCCACTTCTTCTGGTTGGAGAAAAGATTCATATAGAGTACCTTCCCCCCGTTTCAGTGGTCCTAAAATTTCATTAATTCGGTCAAGACGCAAAGATACTTCACGGGTGACACTCAGATGGTCTCCTGCGGAGCTAAAAGTTTCTTGCTGAGTAACATTTCCCCCAGCGAGTTCTGTAATTAGCATAATTGCTCGACGACAAGCTAATGCTAATTCTGCTTGGTTCACCCCCCGTTCAAATCTTGTGGATGCTTCTGTGCGTAGACCTTGAGTTCGAGCTGAACGACGAATAGCAATGGGAGCAAAAATTGCTGCTTCTAAGAATAGATTTTTGGTATTGTCATCAACTTCTGTTTCTTCTCCACCCATTACTCCTGCTAAAGCAACTGGTTTGTCATTAGCTGTAATTACTAAAGTTTCAGCTTCCAGAGTCCGGTTTTGACTGTCCAGGGTAATGAGAGATTCATTGGGTTTTGCATAACGAACTCCAATTGTCAAAGACTCATTCCCTGTGATGGCTGTAATTTTATCCTGGTCAAAGCCATGAAGAGGCTGACCCCACTCTAACAGAATATAGTTAGTAATATCTACCACATTATTGATAGCTCTTATACCAGCAGCTTCCAATCGCTGTTTTAACCATTCTGGTGAAGGACCAATTTTTACTCCTGTGATGACAGTACCAATATAGATGGGGCAAGCTTCCGATTCTGAGATATCTATTTTGAGATTATTCTGGGTGTTTTGATTTTTAATGAGAATCTCAGAAGCATCTGGTATTCTAAGGGATGCTCCAGTTAGGGATGCTACTTCTCGGGCTACGCCGATCATACTCAGGGCATCCGCACGATTTGCCGTTGTTGTCAAGTCTAAAATTACATCATCTAAACCGAGCAAAGGCCCTACATTACTTCCCAACTGGGGATTTTCCAGCTCAAATATATGAATACCTTCAGACTCTTTTGTTAGGCCCAGTTCCGACAAAGAGCAAATCATTCCTTCCGAGGGGACTCCCCGCAGTTTACTCTTTTTGATTTTTAAGTCAATGGCAGACAAATAGGCGCCAATGGTAGCTACTGCGACATAAATATCTGCTTTGGCATTAGAAGCTCCACAGACAATATTTAATGGGTCTGGCTGACCAATGTCCACTTGGCAAACTTTGAGTTTATCAGCATTGGGGTGTTTGTTAGCTTCTAGTATTTTTCCTAATACTACCCCTGCTGACCAAGTGCTTCGATCTTCTATTTCTTCTACCTCGAAGCCTGCCATTGTCAGAGTTTCGGCTAAGTCTTCTGGAGTAATTTTGATATCTACCAGTTCCCGCAACCAGTTCAGAGAGATACGCATTCTTTAATAATTTCCAATCTTTAGGCACAGTAGAGCAAGATATTTGCTCTTGGGCCATATTTATGACCTCAAGTAACATTTTATCTCTCTGGTGGTTGGGGTTTTAATGAAGTCATAAGTCAGAAGTTAGAAGTCAGAAGTTATCCCTGACTAAGTTTGAGCGTTTATAAATGTCTTAAACTATTTGCGTAGTGCTATATAATTTGTTTAGGTATGTAAATTATAGCAATTTTATCAAAATAATTGTGTGGCATAACCCTGCCTTTGAAGGCGAAATATTTTTGGAGGGTTACTCAAAATTCCCATTACCAAAAAAACTTCTGACTTTTAATTTATGACTTATGACTTAGGTAAAGGGATTGGCTTAACTGGGAATCGCAAAAGGAATTTGTCACAAAATATTTATCCAAATTGTGTCATCTATTTTTCTGATACAGAAGGTTTCATTTAATTTATCCAAACTTACTCTTACAAATTCTCTCTCCTTAACTCACTACACTCAAGCTGAAAATTTCCCAATCCTCTTGAGTAGCTAAATATTTCTACGGAGTGATAATTTATTAATACTTAATAGTTATAGTTTCCTACTATGATAAAAATATATTTGATTGTTATTGTAATGATAATTTGAGGGATAAAATTTATATCAAACATTCCTCTTATACAGAATCCGGTTATATAATATATCTTGATAATTCTATAATTACTTCAAGCCTTCAATCCCCACATCTCCCCCAACCATATAATAAGTATTCAACCAGATTTGATATTAAGAGTGGGATTTTAATCAACATTTTTTTGATGTGAGATGTGTTTTGAGAAAAACTATAGAGTTGGATTCATATAATAGATAAGTATAATGTTAATATGACCAGATTAATCAAGTTAACTATCTAACCAACTCTGTTGAACAAATGTTTGGCAGATCTATCTCTGATCGGAAAAAAATATATATACTATGACTCAAAAGCAACCGGGAGCTACTATCAATGTCTGAAATTTTAGGTAATACCTATTGTGTGTGGTCAAATATTTAGGAATTGGCCTTTGTTTAGTAACTTTGTTGTGAATAGATTGGTAGTCTCAAGAAAAAATCAAATTAACTAATATTATTGAATTAAGATGAGCTATTGTATAAATCCAGCCTGTCCTCAACCTCAAAATCCAAATAGTGTTAATAAATGTCAAGCTTGTGGTTCAGAGTTAATTTTGCGCGATCGCTATGAAATTATTCAACCTCTTGGTAAAGGAGGTTTCGGAGCAACTTTTCTGGCTAAGGATATGTCTTTGCCAGGAGATCCAATTTGTGTAATCAAGGAATTACGCCCATCTACAACAACAACAAGTGTATTAGAGATGGCTCGAAAATTATTTGAGCGAGAGGCAGAAACTCTGGGAAAAATTGGCCATCATCCCCAAATTCCTAGATTATTAGGTTATTTTGAATGGAAGAAACATTTTCATTTAGTTCAGGAATATGTAAGTGGTTCAACCTTAAAACAGGAAGTCAAAAAACAGGGTCTATTTACAGAAGAACAAGCGAAAAAGTTTATCATTGAAATTTTGCCAGTGATAGATTATATCCACACTCAAGGAGTAATTCACCGGGATATTAAACCTGCGAATATTATCCGGCGAAGTCAAGATGGTCATTTAGTTCTGATTGACTTTGGCGCTGTCAAAGATCATGTTAGCCAAACTCACCTATCAGATAGTACAGGAGAAACTGCTTTTACAAATATCTCTATCGGTACTTCAGGTTTTGCACCACCAGAACAAATGGCTTTGCGACCTGTATATGCAAGTGATATTTATGCTTTGGGAGTAACTACCATTTTCCTGCTGACAGGAAAAACACCAAATACTCTTGGTTACGATCAGATTAATGGTGAAATTCTCTGGCGTCCTCAAGTGAGTGTTAGCTCTTGGTTTGAGGAAGTGTTGGAGAAAATGTTAGAAGTTTCTGTACGACATCGCTTCCAGTCAGCACAAGAACTTTTAGCAACTTTGAATACAAAAAAAACTGAGAAAAAACAGGTGCAACCCACTCTAGATGATGCTACCAAGACTTTATTTCGAGATGAACCTACAGTTTTTAATGACAATCAAAATGATATTTCATGGATGTCTCCCAGCACTCAAGTTGCTCAAAAAATTCGAGAACGCAAAACTCGTTTAGAAAAAAACTCTACAACTCAAGTTCGACCCCATTCTGCTAAGATGAAGCAAGAAGCTACTCAAGGATATTTGACGATAGTACCCCCAAAAAACAAAGCAAGTAATCGAACAGAATTTGGTAGTAGAAAAATTCCAACTAAATGGACGGCAGCAACGTTGCGTAGTGCTTATGTCAAAGGTAGAAGAGATTTTGCTGATTGTAATTTAAGTCGCTTGAATTTGCGTAATGCTAAGTTGTCTGGAGCTAATTTTTATGGAGCTAATTTACATGAAGCTAATTTAGAAGGTGCAGATTTATCTGATGCTAATCTTGGTCATGTTAATTTAACAGATACTGTGCTTAAAAATGCAAATCTTAATAAAGCTTATTTAAGTACAGCTAGTTTGGCTGGTTGTAACTTGCAAGATGCAGATCTGACAAATGCTTATTTGAATGGAGCAAATTTACGGGGTGCTAATTTGTGTGGTACTAACCTGACAAATGCAATGGTAAGCGATCGTCAACTAGGTATGGCTAAAACTAACTGGTGGACAATTATGCCCAATGGTAAAAGAGGTTCGGGATTCTAAAATAGTGGGTGTTTAATACTATTATGTAATATAATAGTGGCCGAAAAAATTCCGGTGTTAGTTATGATGCTCGAAAAATTTTTTTATGCCACAATAATTACCCTATTACTACCTATTTTATTAGGAATTTATCCTTTTTCCCAACCTAAAACTTTGAAGCTTAAGGAAGTGACACAGAAATATAATCCTGTTCAAAGCTATGTTGATAAATTTTCTGTTATTTTTCCAAGTTAATTTATTGAGAGAATTACTCTCATATACCCACGTCAAATGACGTGGGATATTATTAGCAACCTCAGAATTTCTATAAACCTAATGACTTCCTGCCCATGTCACCCACTTATGAGATACACCTAAGTGAGAGGAGGCTTCACTTAATTCGGCTTGATTAACGTTTGTTCCTGTCAAATCTGCCCCACTCATTTCTACCTCATCTAGGGTTGCCCCAATTAAGTCTGCATTAGTGAGGTTAGCACTACGTAGATCGGCTCGCCGCAAATTGGCCCGTCCTAATTTTGCTCCTGTCAGGTCAGCACCAATCAGGTTAACATCACTTAAGTTGGCACTACGCAAGTCTGCATTACTAAGGTCAGCACCCGATAGGTTTGCTTCGCTAAAATCTACTCCATTTAGTTTGGCTTCACTTAAGTCAGCCCCACTCAAATCAGCTTGCTTCAAATTAGCCATTGTCAATTTTGCCCCAAGCAGATTTGCATTGTTGAGGCAAATTCCTCGGAAGTAACGTTTTCCTATAGAGTAGCGACTCAGGAATTTTTGAGCATCCATATTGTTCGACTCCTTTTGATAAAATTCGTTTTCTAAAGATGGTTTATGTTTTTAATAGTGGCAGAAGTATAAAAAAATGTAGCACAAACTACATAAAACTTTAAAACTGTGTCAATTTATATGAAGTGAAATTTAGAGAGTTATTGGCAGGTAATATCATGTCTGGTTAAATAGCCGTTAACCCCCTACTATATATGAGGGTTCTGCGTAAGTCCTGTTAGTTATAAAAAACTTTCTTCTCTTCTTCCTTCTTCTTTCCTCCTGACTCCTGATATCACATCCGCTTGCTTCGGTGTTATAAGAAACCGGGTTTATGGGAGACAGATTTCAGTATAGAACCCATTTGGTATCTTTGTCGGCGATTAAGTTTTTAGTCAGGAGTCAGGAGTCAGGAGTCAGGAGTCAGGAGATGTAGGGAAGGAATATGGGAAAAAGGTTGAAAATACTCCCCACCTCCTTATCTATTGGGACTTAAACATTTTGAGGTCAAAAAATAGCTGAAAGTTAGTCTAGATAGGGGAATTACGTCAATGCCCTAAAAATGCCTAAAACCCTTGGTAATTAAGGATTTATACCTTTTTGACGTAAAAAGCTTTGCCTGTCTATATTTGAGCCTATTTTTTATATCATGTCCGTTTATATCGTTTGTGTAAAAGTTAGCGTAAATATCAACAGGAAATTTAAGTTTTTTCTTGCTCTTAAACCTTCCTCCCTCTCGTCCCTGTTCCCTGTTCCCTGTTCCCTCTTCCCTCTTCTGTGTTCCCTGTTCCCTACCTTTGCTATACAATACCGATGCTACCGGACATGATAT
>NZ_JBNHEP010000027.1:0-15062 GCF_050015995.1 Dapis brunnea BLCC-M229
AATAGGGAATAGGGAATAGGGAATAGGGAATAGGGAATAGGGAATAGGGAATAGGAGGATGAAATTTTTGATTTCAGAGTTTGAATTGATTTAATTAAAATTTTTGCCAGAGGTCTATTAAACAGTCAATAGGGAAAAATATAATTTCTAATTTCTAATTTCTAATTTTTGACTTCTAGATTGACTTCTGACTTCTAATTTGACTTGTCATCGTTGAAATAATTGTGTATTATATAAGAATAACCACACGGGGCATTAACGGTTTCGACAGGGTGGTGAAATCTGCTTTGTGATGCAGGTCGAGAGTGAGTCTTCTCTCGCAAATACTGGGCTCAAAAAATAATAAGTGCAAACAACATTGTACCTTTTGCTCGTAAGCAAGTAGCTGTAGCTTAATTGCGAAAACACCTCTTATAGGTTCGAGCGTCTGTGATTTGACTCCGTTAAGGATTGCAGACTTAACCCCAACGGATGCACTAGCAAACAGCCTCTGGTCTGCTGCTAGTTAAGACCTCACCAGAGCATCCCGCCATCCGGGATAATGGATGGTCCCAGCTCTGAGGGTTAAAAAGAGCTAAACCTGTGAATGAGTGAAGGGTGAATAGCCATTTTGGACATGGGTTCGACTCCCATATGCTCCATGAATTGTAACTACTTCCAATCCGTTTTCTGCTTTCTTAGCAGAGAGCGGTTTTTTTTAGATAAGACCTATAGCAGTCCTAATTTAAGTTGTAACATTTTGGTGGTAGGGACTTGCTGGCCAGCAAGCCCCTACAGGAGTCAGGAAGACCGAGTCAGAATTTTCCAGGTTTTCAGTTCAAATTAACTATGATAAAAATTATCACAATCAATGCGCGGATTGCTATACAACCTTTTTATCTCTCTTTTGTCAGTCTTGGAAAAAACTTGTAATTTCTAAGTTCCAGACCTCTTAATCTAGAGAGCGATCGCTCTCTAGATTTCCTATTGGTATTAGACAAACCAATTATGAAGGTACGGTTTACAGCAGTTTTTATGATTATTAGACTACAGTAGGGACGTTTCATGGAACGTCCACGATAGTTAGTTTTGACTTTGGGTTCACCTGTCTGAAAAGCGCTATAAAGCTAATCAAAATCTACTATCTAACACCTAACACCCAAAACCTTCGCAGCATAGCAACGATAATTTTATACAAGATTAATTAATTTAATAGCAAGTCTAAAAAATAAAAGCCCCTTAGCCAACATTGACGAAGGGACAAATAACTATCAGGGTGCATCTACTAAACGTAGTATAGCACCCGTGAGGGGCAAAACCCATCGGTAAATTGTTTGGAAAATAATATAGTAAATAAAAAAAATATAAGTTTCATTAAACTAAGCTCCAAATATATAAATAAAAAAAGTCCCTTGGCCAAAATTGGCTAAGGGGCTATAACTATCAGGGTGCATCTACTAAACGTAGTATAGCACCCATAAGGGGTTTAACCCCATATAATTATATAAAAATAAATTAGATTTTATATAATAAAAAATTATTTTAGTAGTTAATTGTTTGAAAAAATAATGTGGTGAATAAAAAATATAAGTTTCATTAAACTAAGCTCCAAATATACAAATAACAAATAAATATATAAATAAAAAAAGTCCCTTGGCCAAAATTGGCTAAGGGACTATAACTATCAGGGTGCATCTACTAAACGTAGTATAACACCCACGAGGGGTTTAACCATACAGTTATACATAGATATTAATAATATTACGAATAAGTAAAAAATATTAATTCTGTAAAATTGACTATATTTAATTCAAAAGCTAAAAAATCAAGACTTTAATCATAATAATATGTAGCTTAAATTTAAAGATAGATCGAAAATTTAGCATTTGAAGCGATCGCTTACCTTGACAAACAAAAGAAGTGATTAAATTCTGTATCAAACCGTAAATATGACGAAAAATTTTTGTTATCCTAAAACGATACTATTCTGTAGTTACACGGGGATAAGATTATGAAAAATATCTACCAAAAATTAGTCGTTGCTAGTGCTGGAGTAGCTCTTAGCTTAGGTTCATTAACTATCGGTATCCCAGCTCAAGCAGTATTAATGAGCTATGATTTTTTAGTCCCAGATATTCAGGGACCAGGACCTCACAATGGTACTACTGGGTCAGGCTATTTTACTTTTGATTCTGAGGGTGAAGAATTTGAAATTAGCCCTGGGGAAGTCATTAAAGAAGTATTGGATTTTGAGTTCAATTGGTTAGGGCAAACCTTTGGAGTAGAAACATTAGACTTTGAAAATGACGCAGATGGTGTTTTATTTGTAGATGGGGTATTTCAAGGTTTAGATTGGGATTATCCTGGCGATCCTTTGTCTTGGGACTTGATCGAGAATGAGTTTGATTACACAGATTTGAGTGGTTCATCTCCCAATTTTTCAGGTTATGGTGATGTGAGTTATCAGAAACAAGAATCAGTTTCTAATGTTTCCGAACCAGGAATTGTTATTGGTTTAGGTTTAGTAGGTTTTGGATTTTGGCTGAATAAAAAGAAATTATCCCATCGTTCAATTAGTAGAAAAAATATTTGACTATCAGGTTTCTAGAAGTGCATAACAATAATAATTAGGGTGGGTATCTTGCTCACCTTTTTTCACCGAAAAAGTCTGTCTGAAGCCTCAACATTATTTATAGAACTCATTTGGGATATTTTACCCTTATTTTCCTTTCTACAACATTATGCGATATAGCTGCCGCACTTGCTCCGCCTTTCATGTTGCGCAGCGAAACGCGAAGTGGAACGGAGTTCTATCGCCCTCGAAACCATACTATTTTTAGTTGAATAAAAAATCATGGGCATGGGCGATAAGTACCATACAATTTTTATGATATCAGAATTTTTGTGAGGATGCAAGGGAAAATCCTTTGACCCGCCGATTTTTTTTCCGGAGCTTCAGAGAATGAAAATGTTGGTGGTTTTCCACTCAGAAGGGATGGATAGAAAAGAAAATTTGATGATGGGAAAAATCAGCATATATATTTTTTCTGGGAGCAACACCCGATCAAAATATTTCTGGTATTTCTCCTGGGGAAATTTTATGAATATTTGATTGTCTATTAGCAAGAAAATTGAGTTGAATAAAAAATCATGTAAATGGGCGATAAGCTCCCTACAATTTTTATGATATCAGAATTTTTGTGAGGATGCAAGGGAAAATCCTTTGACCCGCCGATTTTTTTTCCGGAGCTTCAGAGAATGAAAATGTTGGTGGTTTTCTATTCAGAAGGGATGGATGGAAAAGAAAATTTGATGATGGGAAAAACAAGCATATATATTTGTGAAAGCTTCAGAGAATGCAAAAGTTATTACTAGCTAACATGGCTATCTAAGGGAATGAATCTTGTGATTCTAATCTTAAAAGTAGGGGAGTAGGGGAGTATTTTTCAATCTTTTTCCTGTATTGCCTCTCTTCCACTCTCGACTCGTAATTCAAAAATTTAATCCCGGGCAAAGATACCAAATAGCTTCTATAGAGGTTTTTAATTCTAGATATAGCAGAAGACATTCAGCAGTAGGCAGAAGCGATAATGCTCCGCATCGTTTCACGATCGCTCGCCCCGACAGGAAAAATATGTCCCATTAATTGATATCCTAAAAAGCAAGAGTCAAACTATTCAAACTATGCCTGTCGTTAACCCTCCCACTATTATCAACTTTCCTCTAGCCGCTGTAGTTGGACAAGAAGCAATAAAAATGGCCTTATTGTTAGCAGCCGTCGATCCAGGATTAGGAGGAGTCGCCATTGCTGGCCGTCGAGGGACTGCTAAATCTGTAATGGCCAGAGCTATACATTCCCTTTTACCTCCTATTGAAATTGTCAAAGGTTCTATTAGCAACTGTAATCCCAACTATCCTGAAGAATGGGATGAGGAACTTTTAGAAGAGTATTCCAACGCCACAGCAGAAGAAATATCTACAGAAGTTATACCAGCACCTTTTATTCAAGTTCCCCTGGGAGTAACAGAAGATAGGTTATTGGGTTCGGTAGATGTAGAAAAATCTGTAAAGCAGGGGGAAACAGTATTTCAACCAGGATTATTAGCTTCTGCTCACCGAGGGGTATTATATGTAGATGAAATTAATCTGCTTGATGATAATATTGCTAATCTATTACTTACGGTTTTAACAGAAGGGAAAAATCAGATAGAGCGGGAGGGTATTAGTTTTCAACATCCTTGTAGACCTCTATTTATTGCTACCTATAATCCAGAAGAAGGGCCACTAAGAGAACATTTGCTGGATAGGATAGCGATCGCTCTCTCAGCAGATATGGTTTTAGGTTTAGAGCAACGGGTGGAAGCAGTGGAACAAGCTTTAGCTTATGCTAGCTCTCCTCAAGCTTTTCTAGAAAGATACACAGAAGATGTAGATAATCTAAAAACTCAAATTCTTTTGGCGAGGGAATGGGTAAAAGATGTGGTTATTACCCAGGAACAGATACTCTATTTAGTAGAAGAAGCAGTTCGTGGAGGAGTACAAGGACATCGGGCAGAACTTTTTGCGGTGCGAGTTGCTAGAGCATCGGCAGCACTGGACGGACGAACAACTGTTAATGCTGATGACTTGCGTCGAGCGGTGGAGTTAGTTATTGTGCCACGAGCAACAATTGTGCAAACTCCACCAGAAGAGGAACAACAACCGCCACCCCCACCACCGCCACCGCCTCCAGAGGATCAGTCGGAACAGGAACAAGAGGAAGAAGAAGACGAGGAAAACCCCGAACCTCCAGAGGAAGAGGAGGCAAGTATTCCTGAAGAATTTTTGTTCGATCCGGAGGGAGTGGTATTAGATGATAGTGTGCTGATGTTTGCTCAAACGGCAAACCGTCAAGGTAAGTCTGGTAGTAGGAGTATGATTTTTTCTGAAGACAGGGGGCGTTATGTGAAACCTATGTTGCCTAAAGGTAAGGTGCGACGTATTGCGGTAGATGCGACTTTGCGAGCTGCTGCTCCTTATCAGAAGTCTAGAAGAGAACGTCAACCAAACCGCAAAGTTATTGTGGAACAGGGTGATATGCGGGCAAAACGGTTGGCGAGAAAAGCGGGTGCTTTGGTGGTGTTTGTGGTTGATGCTTCGGGTTCGATGGCGTTGAATAGAATGCAGTCGGCAAAGGGTGCGGTAATGCAGTTGTTGACGGAGGCGTATCAGAGTCGTGACCAAGTTTCGTTAATTCCGTTTCGGGGGGAACAGGCGGAGGTTTTGTTACCGCCGACTCGTTCCATAACTTCTGCGCGACGACGTTTAGAAAAAATGCCTTGTGGTGGGGGTTCGCCTTTGGCGCATGGTTTGACTCAGGCGGTGAGAGTTGGTGTGAATGCCAAGCAGTCTGGTGATGTAGGGCAGGTGGTTATTGTTGCTATTACTGATGGACGTGGGAATATTCCGTTAGCGCGTTCTTTGGGTGAACCGATGTTGGATGATGAGAAGCCGAATATTAAGGAGGAGTTGTTGGAAATAGCTGGTAAAATTCGGGGTTTGGGAATTCAGTTGTTGATGATAGATACGGAGAATAAATTTGTTTCGACTGGGTTTGCGAAAGAGTTGGCGAAGCAGTCGGGGGGTAAGTATTATCATTTACCGAAGGCGACAGATCAGGCGATCGCTGCTATGACTCAGAATGTGTTGAAGGATGCTATTGGGTAATTTCAGTTATCAGTTAAAAGTTATCAGTTATCAGCAGATGATAATTTACAGGACTTACGCAGAACTATCATATATAGTAGGAGTAAATGGCATTTGCTCTTTACAGATAGCTTATTGTCTAAGAGTTTGCGTAAGTCTTGAATTTACTTACTAACCAATTTTTGGATTTGGTAAAACCTCATCTATCTTGAAAACTTCTTCCAAATAAAATATGATAGTAAAGGTATTACAGGTATCAAAAACATAATTAAAAAACTAATCCCAACAGTTTCTAATAAATCACTACCAAACTTTTGAATCGTGGTTATAGGATCTATAGTTTGTTGTTCTGTAGTTGTGATTAGTTTCATTTCTTGACTAAGTTCTTCAGGGGTTAATTTTAATGCTAAGGCTCTTTGTTCTGGTATATTAATAGTTAGTTGATACATAGGTATAATTTATTTTTTGTTCAAATATTAATCTGGAAATAATTATGACATATTTTAAGGCATAAGCCAGGAAGCAGAAGGCAAAAGGGTTAGAAATGAATTTGAAAAAATACCTTTTGATAATCGGATTTGGTATAACTAATAACTGATAACTATATCAATTCCCATAGTTATGAGGTATATTTACGATCCCCCTAAATCCCCCTTAAAAAGGGGGACTTTGAAGGCTCTGGGGACGGGGGGGGATCTAAAACTGTTATAGTTGCTGAAATAGCTCCGAATTTTCATACTTAACGACTTAACTCCTCTCCTCTTAAACATGATTGTACTTAGTGAAGATTCAACAAAAAATAATTATTCTATCAGTGCTAATGACATTAAAATTGCTACAGAAACAGCAAAATTAATGGGATTCAAAGTTTATTACATCCAGTCAGATTTTAGCATTTGTGAAACTGCCGAAAATGCACTTGCTCATATTCCCAGACAACCACAATAAACATTAGGTTTTTGGATAGGATATATTCCCTCCCCAGAACGTTATGAAGCTATTTATGATGCAGCTCTTAATAAAGGAATTAAACTATTAAATACTCCAGCACAATATCTAACAGTTCAAGAATTTGACCGTGCTTATCCTAAGTTATTAGGTTTAACTCCAGAAAGCATCATTATTACCCATCAGTCAGAATGTCAAACAACAGCCGAACAACTAAAATTTTCAGTTTTTGTCAAAGGAATTGTACAGTCAAAAAAAACAAAAGGATGGAAAGCTTGTATTGCAGAAAATTTAGAAGAATTAGAAACACTAACTCAAGAATTATTGAATCAAAAAACTGGAGTGCGAGGCAGAATTGTTGTTAGGAAATTAGTGAAATTACGCCATAGTCGTTATGCCGAAAATGGTTTTACCTTAGCGCGAGAATATCGGGTATTTATATCAAATCCGGTAGCATCGGTATAAAAAAATGTTCTATCTTCAGCTATTACCAAATCTTTCTAGCTCTCCCCACCTCCCCACCTCCCCATCTCCCCAAACTCTTTATCTAATTACACCAATACTAGCGGATTTGATATTATTTACCGCGAAAAAGTTTTAGGTTGGGGTTATTATTGGGAAGGTAACGACCCATAAAAAAAACTTTCTGCTACTGAAGAAAAACAAGTTTTAGAATTAGCGATCGCTGCTGCTAAATCTCTGAATGTTCCTTATATATCGGTAGATATTGGGCAGTTAGAAAATGGTGAATGGATAGTAATTGAAACAGGATATCCACAGTTTTATGGTATTAGTCAAATTCCGTTATTTGAATTGTATCAGGAGATGTTGAAAATAGAGTAAATGGGTTATATACTAGGTACTCCACAGAATAGCCCGTTAACATGACAAAATTTATCTTAATATCTTTACTAAATATTACCCAGGTTTTAGGTGATATTTGGTTAAGTAAAGGTATGAAACAATTTGGGGAAGTTAATCTAGTTAACTCGGAAAGTTGGATACCATTAATAATTTACTTACTAACCAATTTTTGGATTTGGTTGGGAGTAATTTTTCTCATGCTTTCTCTAGGTTTATACCTAACTATTATTTCTAAACTTGACCTGAGTTATGTACTTTCGATGCACTCTTTGAGTTACTTGTTAAATGCCTTATTTGCTTGGTTGATTTTAGATGAAACAATTTCAAGTATGCGGCTTATTGGAACTTCGACTATAACTATTGGTGTATTAATTGTTGGTTTAAGTAAAAGTCTGTATGAAGATAGAAAAAATCATAATTTTAACCTTGCTTTAGTGGGATTATCTTTGAGCTTTTATCAGTCTAAAACTTGGTTGGCTATCGCTATTATTGCTTTGGCTGATTCAACTGGAGATTTATGTCTTGCTAGAGGTATGAAACAAATCGGAGAAGTTAAATTAAAATCCATCAAAAATCTAATTCAACAAATAGGTGAAATTGTCAAACATCCGTTAATTATTGTGGGAGTTTTTTGTCAAACAATTGCTTTTTTATCATTCATTTCGGTGTTAAGTTGGGCAGATGTTAGTTTTGTCCGTCCAGCAACAGCATTAACTTATGTTTGTAGTATTTTAGGTGCGAAGTTTTGGTTAAAAGAAAAAGTTTCTCTGGGTAGATTTATCGGCATTATTTTTATTGTTATTGGTTTGATAGTTAATAGATAAGGAAGAAAGAATAAATTATCTAAAATCCAGCCCAAGGAGTGACAAGCAAACTGAAAGTATAGATAGAGAAAGAGATTTGATGAATGACTTAAACTATTATTTAATGCAAACTATAAATAGATAAATAGGGGAAATTTAATACTGATGAATAAAGCAATCCCTAATACCATTCCTTCTATATTTCCTTTTTGGGAAAACCTAGATCCTAAAGCCAAAACAGATTTTCTTACCGAAGGTCAACACATCAGCTTGTCGCCTGGTCAATTTGTCTGTTTAGAGGGAGATATTTGTCATCATTTACCACTCGTAATTTCTGGAACTGTACGTGTTTACAAAATAGGAGAAAGTGGCAGAGAAATTACTCTTTATCATCTAGAAAAAGGTGAGAGTTGTATCATGACGGCTTCTTGCATCATCAGTCAAAAAGTATTTCCGGCATTTGCCATTGCTGAGACTAAAGTAGAGGCTTTGATTATTTCTGCAAATAGCCTCAAAAAATGGGTAACCCACAATACTATTTGGCAAGAATATATCTTCGGACTACTTTCCCAAAGGTTAGCCAATGTAATTGAAATAATTGAAGAGGTTGCTTTTCGTCGTATGGATTGTCGAATTGCATCATATCTTTTAAATAATGTCAATAGTAAGATCAAAACTGTACGGATAACCCATGAAGCGATCGCTCAAGAATTAGGTAGCTCTAGAGAGGTGGTTAGTCGAATTCTCAAAACTTTTGAACAACAAGGATTATTATCTCTTTCAAGAGGAAAGATTGAACTACATAACTGGGAAAAACTTGAGAAGATTGCTCAGTTAGGAAAATATTAATTAGGGCTGGCTGATTAAATCTAAAAGCATTGACTGATTTTGGTTTTAGGCTTTTTTTCGCTCAAAAAAGTCGGGCTTTTTCAGCTTGAGCAACCAGAAAGTTAGGGTTTTGAGGAGAAAAATTGAGGGATAAAATATTCGACTAACTCCTCTAAATTTCCGATTTCTCCTGTCTCCTGTCTCCTGTCTCCTGTCTCCTCCCCTCACCCATAAGACTTTTTCAGCAAACCCTAATTAGAAAATGTATTATGTGACTTTATCACAGAACAAATAGAGGTAAATTGGCTATTGTTTTTCATAGATAACTAATTGTTAGGAGGTCTTTATGAAGAATAATATAGGCGTAATAGAGCGGGTGATTCGGATCGTAATAGCAGGTGGGTTACTTTACCTTAGTTTAGGAGTTTACCAAGGTTCGGCACTAGGAATTGGACTAGCGATTATCTCAATTGTTCCTCTTATGACTGGCTTGCTTGGCAATTGCCCACTTTACAACTTGCTGGGAATTAGCACCTACCTCTAAAGCTAATCCTAAGCTGCGCTCAGAATAACCCCTATCTAACTTAAACACCAGGTAAAAATCACTATGGAAGAAAGTCTCCCTCTAGAATACCCTTCAATGTCTCGCCGACAATTACTTAACTTTCTCACTGGTGCAGTTGTAGCAACTACAGCCAGTGCCGCACTTTATCCTGCAGCAAAATTCTTTGTCACCCCAGCAGAAGGTAACGAGGATGCTTCAATTATTGCCAAAGATCGCTTGGGAAATCCTATTCCTGCCAGTCAGATTTTAGCACAACCAAAAGGCACTCGTGCTTTAGTAGCAGGAATTGCTGGAGAGCCAACCTATCTGGCGATCGCAGAAGACGGTAATTTATACACCATCGGAATTGTCGATAATTGTACTCATCTCGGTTGTACTTTTCCTTGGAATCCCAATGACAATGAATTTCAATGTCCCTGTCATGGTTCTCGTTATGCTGCTGATGGTTCTGTTTTGAGAGGCCCTGCCCCTCTTCCTCTGAAGCTAGTACAAGTCAAAGTGCAAGAAGATATGATCTGGATTTCTCCTTGGACAACAAATGACCCCCGTACAGGAGAAAAACCTTGGTGGATCTAAGCGTGATTCCTACGGTTCACAAATCCATCATTCAAGTCGAGTAGGGTGCGTTTTGCTGACGCAAAGCTCCGCTAACACTGCGTGACATGAAAATGAAATGTAACGCACCGCCTATCCCAAATTTTTCGGTGCGTTAGCGAAGCGTAACGCACCCTAATTAACCCTGGTTTAATCCTCTCGGTTTTAACCAGGGTTAATTAGGGCTTGCTGATTAAATTTTAAAGCATTGACAGGTAAAGGTTTTAGCCGTTTTAGGTCTGGAAAAAGTACAAGGTTTTTGCTCCTTAAAGCTCAAAAAGTTAGGATTTTGGGTTGAGGCGAGCTAGAAAAATCAAGGGATAATTCTGACTCCTGCCTCCTCGCTCATTCCTTACTCCTCCTGTCTCCTGTCTCCTGTCTCCTGACTCCTACCCTCACCCACAAGACTTTTGAGCGCAAACCCTAATTATCAATTATCAATTATCCATTATCCATTATTAAAACCGCATTATCCAAGGTAATTCTTCCATCACCGCCCGCAAAGAATCAACATTACTTTTTCTAGTTAAAGCTTTTGCTGTATCTAATAAATTTCCTTTCTTAATTGACTGATAAGCATCCTGCATCGATACTGCAATATTCTGCATTAAACTCGAATCTCGATAACAATTAATCATACATTTTGTACAATTATCTCTAACTAATTTGGAGCTATCAAATTCATAAATAGAACACATTGGTTCGTGCCAAAAATGACAGCGCCATAAGTTTAAATCCCAGTCAAGAAAAAAGAAACGATAACCTGCTAAACAAGGGTAAAGTTGCTCCTCATTGTTGACAAATCTCTGCATTTCTTCTAGAGAAAGAGTAGGGTTAACTACACGAAATTTCTTTTTTAATTGCTTGACTTTTTCGTAAGCTTGCCAGAGACTTTCATTAGTATGAGTGACTAAACCTGCATCAGAATATCCTAGAAAATTAGAATCAAGACTTGTTAATGGATAAGAAAAAACTACTGATTCAAATCCCAGAGATGTCAAAAAATCTGGCAGTGCATCATAATCAACTAAATGACTCATTGTGACAGAAGCAGTCGAATACATTCCAATATCTTTTAGCACTTGATTAGCTTCTTTAATTCTATTGCATACACCAGGCAACCCACGATTTTTTTCGTGAATTTCTTGAGTGGCAGCATCAACTGAAATAATTAGACTAGATAAACCTGCTTCAGCTAATTCGTGAATTTTGTTCGGCGTTAATAACCCACCGTTTGTCACTACCATGGGTTTTATTCCTAATCCTGCTGCATGGTCAACAAATGACACCAGGTTGGGATTAAGAGTTGGTTCCCCACCAGTGAAAACCATATATCTAATACCTTCACGAAACAGAATATTAATTGAATCTATACCCTCATCCAGTTCAACGAATTTTGTTTGCTCTTTGGGAAAGGTGTCTCGTGCAAAGTTGCAGAAACCGCAGTTAGCATTACAAGCATTGTTAATGGCAAATTGACAAAATCCTGGACCTCCAGCTTGAAAAACTAGCTGTAGGGTATCTAGGATGCTAGTTGTGGTTGACATTCCGCGATTTTTGGTTTGGGCAGTAATTTTTGTACTTTTGTTATCTGGTGCTTTGTGGGTGTTTGTTTTCATAATTTTATTCGTCTTTGTTTGTAGTAGGGCTTCAGCCCCGGAAATATTTATCTTATATCAAATCTTGATAATTAGTTATTGTAGGTCATTGCGACTGGAAGGAAGTGGAAGGAAGCAATCTCAGGGGTGGCGCCAGATTTCTTCCTCTCGTCGCAATGACGACTTTTCAACCGAATTATATATGATAACCGTTCAACCAAACTCTTTAAAATTCTGACTTCCATGTTTGTAGTAGGGCTTTAGCCCGAGAAACGTTTATCGGTAGTTCTGCATAGTAATGGTACATAGGATAGTACGGGAGCAAGATGCTGTATCTCTTAACAACAATAATTACAATGCACTACCATTACAATGCACCACCACCCATTTATCTTAGAGCTAAAGCCCAACTACGAGCTTCAAACTTCTGACTTCACTCACCGCCACCACTGGGAAACGTCTTGAATAGCAATGGCTGTGTTTTTGATTTAAAGAAAAGATGACGGGAGCATTGACTTAATCAAAGAATAACGATATAATAAGTTACAAAGCATACGATTAAATAAGCAGTGTCTACCCATAAATTGAAGTCTATTAGAACCAAACTTAAATTAAACAATAAGCAAAAAACACTCTTGGCTCAACACGCAGGTTATAGCAGATGGTGCTATAACTGGGGTTTAAGCTTGTGGAATGCTGCTTACAAGGCTGGTTACAAGCCAAATGCCCGTAAGCTCAGAGAAGTTTTTACCAATCACACAAAGGCTTTATATCCCTGGATGAAAAATTTGTCGTCTAGAGTTTACCAATACGCTTTCCTAAACTTAGGTGAAGCCTTCAAAAGATTCTTTAAAGGGTTAGGAAAATACCCAAGGTTTAAGAAAAAAGGTAGGTCGGATTCATTCACAATAGATAATTGTGGAAAACCAATAGAACTTAATGGTTGGTCTCACAAGTTACCTTTGATCGGTATTGTTAAAACTTATGAACCGATTGAGGCAACGACTAAAAAAATAACTATTAGTAGGCAAGCGGGTGATTGGTATCTCAGTTGTAGCTATGAATGGAATCCCACAACCACGCCCAAAAAAACTGATGTAGTTGGTGTAGATTTGGGAGTAAAAACATTAGCTACTTTGAGTGATGGAAAAGTATTTGAAAGTGTAAAATCGTATCAGAAATTTGAAGCCAAGCTGTCTAGAATGCAATACCTAAATCGCAAGAAAGAGATAGGTTCTGCTAACTGGAAAGCAGCACAAATGAAGATAGCTAGGTTGCATAGAAAAGTAGCAAACATCCGTAAAGATGCACTTCATAAATTGACAATATATTTAGCCAAAAACCACGGCCAAGTTGTTATTGAAGATTTGAATGTCAGGGGAATGTTAGCAAACCATAAGCTAGCTAAATCAATAGCTGACCAAGGATTTTATGAGTTCAGGCGACAGCTAGAATATAAGTGCCAATGGTATGGTTCGGAGTTAGTAGTAGTTGACAGGTTTTTTCCATCATCAAAAACTTGTTCAAACTGTGGTCACATTCAAGATATGCCATTAAATCTGAGAACTTATGACTGCCCTGAATGTGGCTTGTCAATGGATAGAGACTTAAACGCCAGTATAAATTTAAGGAATGCGGTCGGCTTGACCGTTAATGCCTGTGGATGAGTAACCGCCGACGGCCTCAGTGGAAGCAGGAAGTAAACATTAAAATGTCACTTTTTATGACGTTTTATGTCGGTTTTATGAAGCAGTTAATGCTGTTATGTCTGAAAGTAAATCCGGGCGAGTGCGAAACGATAGGGTCTGAAGGGTATTTTACCAGAGGGGCTAAAGTTGAGTTTTTGGCATTTGTGTCAATTTATCAGCTAAAGCACTGAGAACTTGGGGCGATATTCCTCAGACTGAATCTGTTGAGCAGCAACCAGTGCTTCTGGTAATAATTCTGACGATTTCCAACAAACAAACAGCACAAAGCATACTGAAGTTATTGTCAGTTGAGCTGCTCTGAGCGAATAAATATTTTTTTGTAGCGATCGGACTGTCTTTGAAACCAGACTATATGTAAAGTTGTTTGCTGGGTTGCCTTGCAGTAGCTGGATTAAGATTAAATTGAGTATCTAAAAATTGCACTGGATAATGAGTATTAATCCACAGATGAGCGCCACAAGGTGCTGGTTTGTAAGGCTGATAGACGATGTAGCAAGGACCTGAAATATATAATTCATAACCATAATCGTTGCGCTTGCCGTGCTTGAGTGACACTACAGGTTCCAATTCCTCTGGAGGCTTACCTATATTGCCTTTAATGTTGTGTTGATTAACGTGAATCATTTGAGGTACGCTGGTTTCTTGCTTGTGCCAGATACCTTTCGGACCGCGCCGAGCAGGAGTTATTACGGGCATACCACTCGAAGATACTGGAATTTCCCAGACTCTGCCATTTTTTTTGGCTCCTTTGACTCTTCCTTGAGCAAGTAAAACTAATAAACGTTGACGGGAGATACCTAATAATAAAGATGCTTTTTTAGTACCCATGATTTTTTCCTCAACTGTTGGACAATAGTTAGATTAAGTGGAGTATTATAAAAATAACAAAGGTTAACTAAAAACAAATATAAACACTCATTATTGGTTTTGTCAACAAGAGGGTTTGCTGAAAAACTATGAGTGGTTAGGGTAGGAGTTAACTGAGATGGCCCAAGCCTGAATCTAGAGGTTTCAAATCTCAACCTCCTTAAAAGATGCGCTTAGGGGTTCTAAAATTCCCATTTTTTCCTATTCCCTTAACTGATAACTGAAATCACCGCCACCACCGAGAAACATCTTGAATAGCAATGGCTGTGTTTTTGATTGCTTCTTGACCTCCTAAAGAAAAAATGACGGGAGTTAATATTTTTATGTCTGAGAGTAAGCCGGGGCGAGTGCGAAGGGATAAGGTGTGAAGGGTATTTTGCCAGAGGGGGTAAAGTTGAGTTTTTGGTATTTGTGAGAGTTTATCAGCCAAAGCACTGAGAACTTTGGCGCGATAAGACTCATCCTCAATCAGTCGAGCAGCAGCCAGAGCTTCTGGTAATATTTCTGGTGTCAATTTATCAGCTAAAGCACTGAGAACTTTGGCGCGATAAGACTCATCCTCAATCAGTCGAGCAGCAGCCAGAGCTTCTGGTAATAATTCTGGTAATTTATCAGCTAAAGC
>NZ_JBNHEP010000028.1:0-27069 GCF_050015995.1 Dapis brunnea BLCC-M229
TATCAGTTATCAGTTATCAGTTATCAGTTATCAGTTATCAGTTATCAGTACCTCTATGGAATAGGGAGGTTTTAAATACTGAAGTTTATTATTTTCATCCCCTTAAAAGAGGAAGCTTGATATATTAATTTGGGGTTGGTAATTGGTAAGATGATTTTCTACTAGGAGTGATACCCATCATTTACTCTAGTCAGATATTTAGAGGTATCAGAAACAGATTACTATTAAAGTTTCATGTCTTGATTTACCAATGCCCTTAATTTTTTGGTCAAAAGTTATAAAGTATTAATTTCAACTTCTATCAACTCATACCAAATTAAAAAAAGGAAATCACATCTTAGATTTGTGATTTATAGCGTTTTCCAAGCTCGTGAGGTACAGTTATTTTTTTGTCTTTTTATTCCCTGTTTCCTCAAACATAAAATTTTGTATTTCACCAGTATGGGAATTGCTATATTCCTACAATAAAAAATTATAAATCCCATAAATTGTAAAAATAAAACATTTTTTCCTCTGTTTTTATTTTTTTTTCCTGTTCCCTATTCCCTGTGCCATGACTGTAGCAATATTTTATGAAATTGGTATTAGAAATCCTACAAATCAAAAGTTAAAAGTTAAAAATATTAATTCCGGCTTCTATCAAGTCAGATTAATTAATCATAATATATAGCAATCGTAAATGATTTGTGAAAAAAACTTTAGGGGTTTGGTCTTTTCATCTGATTTTCACTTTGGTTTGGATAATAAACCCCTACGATCAAATATGACAACCTATTTAAGATTGTTATAGCAGGGTTAAATAATTAACAATTAATCATTGCCTCTTCTTTTTTATCCTTAGTATTAAGAGTCTTTAAAACTTATACCTTTGAATTACCAAATATAAAATTGGTATGTATATACTAACACAACCACTATACCAACCATTAAAATACTTTGGATTAAGTCTTAATTCTCAAACAAATACAAATAAATCTATGCCGCGACGCCAAGATATACGCAAAATCCTACTGGTTGGTTCTGGTCCGATTGTAATTGGCCAAGCCTGTGAATTTGATTATAGTGGAACTCAAGCTTGCAAAGCTCTTAGGGAAGAGGGTTTTGAAGTAGTGTTGGTAAATTCCAATCCTGCCACAATTATGACAGACCCAGAAATTGCCGAACGTACCTACATTGAACCTCTAACCCCGGAACTTGTAGAAAAAGTTATTGCTAAAGAAAGACCAGATGCTCTATTACCAACAATGGGCGGTCAGACTGCTTTAAATATAGCAGTTTCTCTGGCAAAAAATGGCACTTTAGCTAAATATGGTGTTGATTTAATTGGGGCTAAACTACCAGCGATTGAAATGGCCGAAGACCGTCAATTGTTTAAGGAAGCAATGGGCCGGATAGGTATCGAGGTTTGTCCATCGGGTATTGCTAGTAATTGGGAAGAGGCCAAGGTGATCGCCCAAAAAATAGGAACATATCCTCTAATTATTCGTCCTGCTTATACTTTAGGGGGGACCGGGGGTGGTATTGCCTATAACCAAGAAGAATATGAAGTAATGGCACAAGCGGGAATAGATGCTAGTCCGGTGTCTCAAATTTTGGTGGAAAAATCCCTAATTGGTTGGAAGGAATACGAACTGGAAGTAATGCGAGATTTGGCAGATAATGTGGTGATTATTTGCTCGATTGAAAATATTGACCCGATGGGGGTACATACGGGAGACTCTATTACTGTTGCTCCAGCGCAAACGTTGACGGATAAGGAGTATCAACGACTGCGAGATGCTTCGATTAAAATTATTCGGGAAATAGGTGTGGAAACTGGGGGGTCGAATATTCAGTTTGCTGTTAACCCGGTGAATGGGGATGTTATTGTGATTGAGATGAACCCACGGGTGAGTCGCTCTTCTGCTTTGGCGTCAAAAGCAACTGGTTTCCCCATTGCGAAAATGGCAGCAAAGTTGGCAGTAGGTTACAGTCTAGATGAAATTCCCAATGATATTACGAAAAAGACACCAGCTAGTTTTGAACCTACTATTGATTATGTAGTTACAAAAATTCCGAGATTTGCCTTTGAGAAGTTTCCAGGTTCCCAGTCAGTGCTGACTACTCAGATGAAGTCAGTTGGGGAAGCAATGGCAATAGGTCGCACATTTCAGGAGTCGTTCCAGAAAGCTTTGCGGTCTTTGGAAACAGGTAGAAGTGGTTTCGGTGGCGATCGCTGGGAAAAGGTACCCAGTTTGGAACAGGTAAGAGCGGGGTTACGCACACCTAACCCAGAAAGGTTATTTACGGTACGTTATGGTCTGTTACTGGGAATGACTGTAGAAGAAATCTATGAATTGACCGGAATAGATATTTGGTTTTTGGATAAGATGCGGGAGTTGGTAGAGACAGAAAAGTTGATTAAACGCACTCCGCTGAATGAATTGACAAAAGAGCAGATGTGGGATATTAAACGGCAAGGTTTTAGCGATCGCCAAATTGCCTATTGCAGTAAGACTACTGAAGATGAAGTCAGAAGTTATCGGTTGAGTTTGGGAGTTAAACCTGCTTATAAAACGGTGGATACTTGTGCTGCAGAATTTGAAGCGCTGACACCTTACTATTATTCTACTTATGAAGAAGATTCAGAAGTTTTGCCTTCTGAAAAAAGGAAAGTAATGATTCTGGGAGGAGGACCTAACCGTATTGGACAGGGAATAGAATTTGACTATTGTTGTTGTCATGCTAGTTATGCTCTAGGAGAGGATGGGTTTGAAACAATAATGGTGAACTCCAACCCGGAAACTGTATCGACTGACTATGATACGAGCGATCGCCTCTATTTTGAACCTTTGACTAAGGAGGATGTACTGAATATTATTGAAGCAGAAAACCCGGAAGGAATTATTGTTCAGTTTGGTGGACAAACACCTCTGAAGTTAGCGGTTCCCCTGCAAAAATATTTGGAGCAAGTAGAAAGTCAAACCAAAATTTGGGGAACTTCCCCAGACTCTATCGATACTGCTGAAGACCGGGAACGGTTTGAGAAGATTTTACGAGATTTAGATATTCGTCAAGCAGCAAACGGTCTTGCTCGTAGTTTTGAGGATGCTTTGGCAGTAGCGCAGAAAATTGGTTATCCAGTAGTGGTGCGACCTTCCTATGTTTTGGGAGGTCGAGCAATGGAAATTGTTTATTCTGACCAAGAGTTGGAACGTTATATGACATTTGCAGTACAGGTCGAACCAGAACATCCTATTTTAATTGACAAATTCTTAGTAAATGCTATTGAGGTAGATGTGGATGCTATTGCTGATGCAACAGGTCAGGTAGTTATTGGTGGAATAATGGAACATATTGAGGAGGCGGGTATTCACTCTGGAGACTCTGCTTGTTCGATTCCTTATCAAACTTTAGCTCCTGCTGCGGTGGAAACAATTCGCCAATGGACTGTTGCTCTAGCAAAAGCGTTGAATGTTATTGGGTTAATGAATATTCAGTTTGCCGTGCAAGGGGAAACAGTCTATATTTTGGAAGCAAACCCCCGCGCGTCGCGAACAGTACCTTTTGTGTCTAAGGCAATAGGAACACCTTTGGCAAAAATGGCATCGCGGGTGATGTCTGGGAAAAAGTTAGAGGAATTAGGTTTTGTAGAGGAACAAATACCCGAACACGTTTCCGTGAAAGAGGCAGTTTTACCATTTGCTAAATTCCCTGGTACAGATACTTTATTAGGACCTGAAATGCGTTCCACCGGAGAAGCAATGGGTATTGATGTTGACTTTGGTAAAGCTTTTGCCAAAGCACAGTTATCCGCAGGGCAAAAATTACCTTTAGAGGGAACAGTATTTGTATCAATGAGCGATCGCTATAAGGAAGCAGTTGTACCAGTAGTTAAAGATTTAATTGACTTGGGTTTGAAAGTGGTGGCGACTGAAGGAACTCGGAAGGTATTGTGTTTGCATGGTTTAGATGTGGGTTTGACGTTGAAGTTGCATGAAGGACGACCTAATGTTTTGGATGGGATTAAAAATGGAATAATTCAGTTAATTATTATTACTCCTTCTGGAGAGGAAGCGCGTGCAGATGGGATTAAGATTCGCCGGAGTTCGTTGGATTATAAAATACCATTGATTACGACTATTGCGGGGGCGAAAGCAACGGCAGCGGCGATCCGAGCGTTGAAGTCGGAAGCGTTGGAGGTGAAGGCGATACAGCATTATTACTGAAGAAGGGAATAGGGAATAGGGAATAGGGAATAGGGAACACGAAGAGGTTGTAGGGTGCGTTAGACGGTTGAAATTCAGACTCGGAAAGAGATTTAGCAATCCGTAGTAACGCAACGTTTTAGTATAACCTAACCCCCCAACCCCCTTCCCTACAAGGGAAGGGGGAGAAGGAATATTCACCCCTCTCCTCGCAGGAGAGGGGTTGGGGGAGAGGTTTTAATTTGACGGCAAACAGTCAACCCTGTAGGGAGGTTCCATGGAACCTCCCTACATTTTTCAAAAAGATTCTTATAAACAAAGTAAAAGAGGGGAGCAAAGTTTAATTTATTATATAGAATCCGGTTATACAGTATATGTTTATAAGTATATCTACACTTTCTTGCCTTCAATCTCTCAACCTCCCCTTTTCCCCACCCTCCCCACACTCCCCATACTCCCCACCCCCAAATATATGATAAGTATTCAACCGGATTTGATATTACCCCTCAACTTTTAACTTCCCTTCGCGATCGCAACTTTCATGCTAGAAAGTCGCTATAAACTGAAAATTCCTGTAGTAACGCACAACCGCGATCGCTCTGTTAATCTACAACACCAAATCAAATTCCATTATCTTGAAAATATTTTTTATACAAACTTTGATCATATCACTCCCAGACTTCCTAAATATACTAACCAATAAAAATTTCTATAATTTATTTGAAGCCGTAATAAAACGGTTGTTAAACCATAATATCCGGAAAGTTTAGTCTAACCTCATCGAAAATTCATAATTACTGTTGCCGTAGCTATACATTTCAAGCCTTTATCTAGTAATTAATTCCACTGATTTTAACTAACTACAAAATCTCTATAACTAACCAGAAATATAAGGATAAGTCATCTCCTGTGTTAGAATCAGAAACATATAAATAATTAAATAATTACTCCATGCAATCAATATCTACAGAACATATTTCCATTACACCAGGAATGTGTGGCGGTAAACCCCATATTAAAGGACATAGAATTAGAGTACAAGATATCGTTATCTGGCACGAACAGATGAAAATGTCTCCAGACGAAATTGTTTATCATTATCCCAGTCTAACTTTGGGAGATGTTTATGCAGCACTAGCTTATTACCACGATAATTTGGACGAAATTCGCCAACAAATTCGAGATAGTGAGGTTTATGTTCAAGAATTAGCTGCTAAGACTCCCTCTATTTTAGAAAGAAAACTGAAGTTAATTGACGTTACCACAACTGCCAAATTTAAACAAAACTTATAAGAAAAAACTTTCCTAATATTATGTTCAAAAGTCTAACAATTAAAAATTTCCGATGTTTTGAAGAAATTACTATTGATAATATCGAACGAGTTAATTTGATTGGAGGTATTAATAATGTTGGTAAAACAGCTTTCCTGGAAGCAATTTCTTTGTTAAACAGTTTAAATTCTATAGAAGTTCCGTTTGGATTAAACTTTAATAGAGGAGCAATTCAAAAACAAACTCTTGACGTTGAAGAAATTTGTGAATGGTTATTTTATCAAAAGCAAGTTGGTAAAGCAATTAAAATCACAACCATAGATAAAAATGATGAAGAGAAAGAGTTAAAACTGACTTTAGATAAAGCATCAAGACCAAGATTATTTCCTTTAAGTCCAACAGCAAATAGCAGAAAAACTATCAAAGACTTAAAACTAGAGCTTAAAAAATCAGGTAAAAATTTATTGGGTTTTACAGCATTTTTAAGCATAGATAAAGAAGGAGATGTCAGGATAGAATTTCAGCAACATGAAGAACAGGAAATTCAAGAGATAGAACTTTTTCCTCCTAGTGTTTTTCTAAGTAGTCGTTTAAGAGTTTCTCCAACAGAAGATGCCAAAGTTTTTAGTGAATTTGCACAAAAAAACGAACAAAATGAAATTTTAGAAATATTAAAAATAGTAGAGCCAAGATTAAAACGTTTAGAAATTTTAGTCACTGGAGAAATACCTATAATTCATGGAGATATTGGAGGAGATTATTTAATTCCTATTTCATTAATGGGAGAAGGAATTGGAAGGTTATTATCTATTATTTTATCAATTATGAATGCTGAAGGAGGAATAGTATTAATTGATGAAATTGAAAATGGTATACATTATTCAGTTATGGAAAAAGTTTGGCAGTCTATTGATGTAGCAACTAGAAAATTCAACACTCAACTTTTTGCGACTACTCATAGTTATGAATGTATTGGTGCTGCTCATCAAGCATTTTCTAACTCTGAATCATATAATTTTCGTTATTTGAGATTAGAGAGAGAAAAAGAAACTAATTCTATCAAGAGTTTAGTTTATGACAAAGACAATGTTGAGACTTCTTTAGAACTGAACTGGGAGATGCGCTAAATGATTCGGAATCAAAGAATTGAAAAGCCTAAAAGCATTGATAAGGAGAAGCTGATTATTGGTGAAGGAAGAGATGAAGAATCTTTCTTTTCTGCACTAATTAAGCATTTAGAAATTGATGATATTCAAGTAGATTCTTACGGAGGAAAGACTACACTTAATAATTATTTGAAAGGTTTGCATTTAAAACCAGGTTTTTCTAATTTGCGTTCTTTATTGATTACTAGAGATGCTGATAAATTATTCGAGACGGCTTCTCAAAGTATTGATGATTCTATCAGGCGCAATAAATTAAATGAAAGAGAAAATTTGACAATCAAAAAATTTATCTTTCCAGACAATAGTTCTCCAGGAATGTTAGAAGACCTTTGTTTAAGATCTATTGATAGTTCTGATATGGGTTGTATTGAAGAATTTTTTCAGTGCATTAAGAAAAACACAAGTAGAGAAACAAGTGAATTTTCTAAAGCTAAAATACACGCCTGGTTATCTACTCAAATACAACCTGATAAACGTTTAGGTGAAGCTGCTAAAGCAGGATATATTGACTGGAACAACGAAATTTTTAACGAACTGATAAATTTTATAAAAATTCTTTAAATTTACTTTCTTAATTTTTATTTTTACTTATTAAAAAATCAGTTAAAATTCTACTCTTTTTCTATCAACTCCTGAGCATAAACATTATGTTCCCATGCTCCTGTCATAAGTCCAGCAATACCCACAATAGCCACAAATATAATAAGATTTAGCTAGTAGTGAAAATTGCTATAATTCAATCTAGCTAGTTAGTTAATTTTATCAATAGAAAAATCAGTAATCCAACCTCGTTGAACAAACAATGGGAGTAACGAACCAACATCCACTTGATGCTCAACATCAACGAGTTTTTCACAGATAATTTCAAATGGATAATTTCCTTGAAAAGCAGTTAATAATTCCCACTCTTCATCATTAGGTAAATCAATTCGCATATCATAATTTTGTCGCCACAAAAATATTTTCACCCCACCTTCATGTAAACTTACTATTTCATCACCTTGATAATCAGGTTGATTGACTTGCCAAATTCGATGGATAGGATAAACAGACTCTAAAAGTACACTATTTTTTGGTAAATAAAAAATTAATTCTCCCCATTTTTCTTCAGGAATTTCACCCAAAGCTTGGAAATCCAAACCCCTTGTATCTTCACCACAAAAAACGCGATGCCAATGCCATTCTAAACGCGCCACATCTGGCAAATATGGTAAGTGTTTTACAGGTTCAAAATTAGCAAGAAAATCTGGAAACTCTTCCCCATAATCTCCTAAATCTGGTGATAAACAAGGAAACTGATTAATAAACTTTAATCCAGTTGCATTGAAAAATTTTTCACCTACTAACTGGCAGCAAATAGGATAAATTGAGGCTAATGTATCATTTAAATTTCCAACAACATTATTTCGGTAAATTGCTAAACTTTCCGCAGGTGTTAAATTATTCGGTGCTTTGATATGTTTGCTTAATTCTTCTATACTAATAGTGTCTCTTTCCCAAACAGCTCGAAGAAATAAGTTTTGTAGAGCGATCGCTTCCATTACCTTATATTTTCTAATAATTTTTCAGCTTTATTTGCTTCTGCCATTAATACTTCAAAACTAGGAATATCAGTATCCCATTCTATTAAAGTTGGTACTGCACCAAATCTTGCTAATGCTTCTTTATACAATTCCCAGACTGGGGGATGCACGGGATAACCGTGGGTATCTAATAGATAATTTTCTTTTTCTTCGTAACCTGCTAAATGAATTTGTTTAACTCTTGTTTTTGGGATACCATCTAGATAATTTATAGGGTCAATTCCATTATTTATGGCATTAACATAAAGATTATTGACATCCAGAAGTAAGTAACAATCTGCTTTTTTAACTAATCCCTGAATAAACTCCCATTCTGTCATAGTTGAATCCGTAAAACTTAAGTATGGAGAGGGATTTTCAATCAAAATTTGTCTACCTAAAAATTCTTGCACTTGCAAGATGCGGGATGCCACAAAATCCATAACCTCTTCTGTATAAACAAGAGGAATTAAATCATTAAGATAGTGACCATTAACAGATATCCAAGATAAATGGTCAGAAATTAAATCTGGTTCAACTTTTGCTGCTAAATTTTTTAAGCGAGTTAAATAATCCAAATCTAATGGATCTGTTGAACCCAGAGACATTCCTACTCCGTGCAGAGTAACTGGATAATCTTGACGAATTTTTTCTAAATGAAATAGTGGCAAACCACCTGCACAAAAATAATTATCTGATAAAACTTCAAACCAATTTACTTTTGGTTTTTGAGTAAGAATATATTGATAGTGGAGGGAACGTAAGCCAATTCCTGCACCTTTAATTGAGGGTAAATTAATGCAGGATAAATCTCCATCTATCTGCAAACTTGGGCTAATATCAGATTCAAACTTTTTAGATTCTAAATTGGTTGTCATAAGCTATTTTGATATTGATAAAAATATTGCATTCTTTAGTTTTCAGCTAATTTTATGGAAGATAGGAGTCAAGAAAGACATATTTCCTATAGAATATTTTCCTATTCTTGACTCTATCAACCTCAAATCATAACTTTATTAAAAAATGCTATAATTTTTCTAATAATAACTTAAATTTTTAACTAACTAATATGTAGCTAGTTTATTCCTTACTTGCTTGGCTTAATAGTTCCACCAACAATCTTCTCGCAAGTACCTATAGGAACATAAATCCACTCTTCTTTATCTGAATCTACTGTAGCCTTACCTGAACATTCATGTTTGCTAGTACCGCAATCATTCTGGCCAGCTTTAACAATACCAGCACATTTTTCCATACCTTCTTTTCCAGCAAGAGCTTCCTGATTACCACCTACAGTAGCAATACCAACAGCTAATACACCAGTCATTGCAGTAGCTAAAGCTAATTTTTTGTTGATATTTTTCATAATTTTTTATGCTCCAATTAATTGATTTCAATCTTCACTTATAAAGTATTTACAATCGATATTAAGACAGTCTTTGAAAAGTCTGAGACTTACCTGAGAAACTGGTAAATAGTTGGTGAGTATTTTTGAGCATTATGATTCCAACTTTTTCCCGCCCCATTTACCATTAAGTAATATTATAATAGAAAATTTTAAAATTTGCCATGGCCAAACAATGACCAGGTAGTATCTTTAGCAATTCCCACACTACTGAAGTAAAAAATTATCAGTTTTAGGGAATAGGGAACAGGAGAGAAAAAAGACAAGCATACCTCACGGTTAGTGAGAAATGCTATATTATATTAGAGACTGTTTGTCAAGGAAATATAAAAAGGATATAGGGAACAGGGAATAGGGAATAGGGAACTAGGGACGAAGAAATCAAGACAACTATTTGTCAGTTAAAAGTCTGAGAATATAGTGTACCTTTCTAACTCTGGTATTTAGCAAATTTCAATTTCTTGAAGTACTACTGCTTTTAGGTTTGAGTCACTACGCATCTCTCATTGGATTTATAGCAATCCGCGCATAGGTTGCGGGTAATCAAAAAGTAAATAAAAAACTGAAACTCTTACCTGTTCCCTATTCCCTAAAAAGCAGTAGGATTTTTGACACGAATAAAATATAATTGCTATATTTTACAAACAGTCTCTTAGTAATTAATTTGTAGCCAACAATTATCTGCAAAATTATGCAACTTCAAACTATTTGGCAACTCGGCAGTAATAACCCAGAAAATCCCAATAATCTAGATACTATTCGTGAATGGTGGGCAGCTCTAGAAGGAAAAGAAGTTACCTGGCGACAACGACTAATTCCTGATAGTGGAGATATTTCAGAACTTGATTGGGAACCCCAAAGATTTGATGAAATATTTCCCATTGCTCAACCAGAGATTCGTGGGATTACTCTTTATTGGCGAAAACCTAATTCTTCTACAGAAAGTAATACAACTGTGCAAAAGTTAGCACTACATCATACTCGTCAGGAATTATATATTTTTCCACAATCTCAACAAAAACTGGTAATTAGAGTTGCATTACCAGAAGTCAAATATCAAAGAATTGAAATTAATAATCCCGAAATTTTAGTCGAAAATAATATTCTCTTATTTCAGGATGCCAAGCAGTTATTAGAAGTAGAAATTAAACTAACTCCCGAACAGTTAAATCAATTAAAGGAAAAACTGAAATAAGATGACTAATCATACCCATGAAATTATTGATGTACAACAAACAACCTGTTGTATAGTTGGTGGTGGTCCAGCAGGAGTTGTCTTAGGATTACTATTAGCACGTCAAGGTATCCCAGTTACTTTATTGGAATTACATCAAGACTTCGATCGCGACTTTCGAGGAGATACTATTCATCCCTCCGTCATGGAAATAATGGCACAAATAGGTTTAGCTGACCGTTTGCTAGAGTTACCTCACTCCAAAATTCGCACACTCAAGTTAAATTCTCCCAGTGGTGACATTACTCTCACTAACTTCAGTCGCTTAAAAACTCCATATCCCTATATTACTATCTTGCCACAAGCCAAATTTTTAGATTTTATTGCCACTGAAGCACAAAAGTACCCCAATTTTAATTTAATCATGGGTGCAAACGTACAGGAAATTATCGAAGAAGATGGAGTAGTGGGTGGCGTGCGTTATCGGAGTCATGGAGGTTGGCACGAAGTTCGAGCATTATTAACAGTGGGAGCAGATGGTCGTTTCTCCCGAATGCGTCAGTTAGCGGGTTTTGAACCGATTAAAACTTCCCCACCAATGGATGTAATGTGGTTTCGTTTGCCACGGAAGCCAGAGGAAACTGATGGTTTATCAGGTCGCATCGGTAATGGTAAGATGATAGTCTTACTAGATCGCTCAGATTTCTGGCAAGTAGCTTATATGATTTCTAAGGGTGCTTTTGCCAATCTGCGTAGTGCTGGTATGGATTTTTTCCGAAAGTCTTTGGTTGAGTTAGTGCCAGAATTTAGCGATCGCGCTCATCTACTTCAAGATTGGTCTAATATTGCTTTTTTATCTGTAGAGTCGAGTCGCCTTCCTCGGTGGTATCGACCGGGTTTACTGCTCATCGGTGATGCTGCTCATGTCATGTCACCTGTGGGTGGGGTCGGTATTAACTATGCTATTCAAGATGCAGTTGTTGCCACAAATATTCTCAGCGAACCCCTCAAACGTGGAAGTTGGCATTTGTGGGATTTGGCAGAGGTGCAGCGACAACGAGAGTTTCCAACTAGAGTTATTCAATGGTTTCAGGAGTTAGCTCAAAAACGGATTATTGCTCGTGCGCTCAATCAAAATCAGCAGTTTACTATTCCTGCTTTTTTGCGGTTGCCTCTGCTGCGGGATATTCCGCCACGGTTGATTGCCTTTGGAATTTCACCTGTGCGTTTGAATAGTTAAATTTTAATGATTTGATGGTTTAAGTAATACCACTTTTCCATCAGGCAAATTAAGATTTTCCGGTAATTTTTCTGGTAATTCTGGTAGAGAATCTATTTGACTATTCAGTGGATAATTTAAGAGTTTTAAGAGAGGAGTTGCCATTTCCAATACTTCCTCTTTTTGTGCATCAGTCAGAATATCTACCCACTGTCCTAACTTTCCTTTTCTTATATGATTAGGACTATCTTTTTTCATATTATTAAACGAGACTTTTTCTTTGATATCACCTCTAGCTTTTTCGTCTAATTGTATTTCCAAATATTCTAAAATTTTGTCTAGCTCTCTCTCGAAATTATCTACCAATCTTTCATAAAAAACAAAGTAAATATTCAAATCTTTATGATGCTTTAAATATGCTCCTACATGATTCATCCAATCAGAAACAATTGTTTTCATATTTTTGTTTAAATAACTTTCTGGATTAGTTTCATCAACTATTAGAAAAGGGTAATATCTTTGCATATAAGGAGAAAATACAAAATTAGACCAAGAGATTAATATATCTCTAGGGTCTCGAATAATATATATTAGCTTGTCAAATTTTTTGATAGTATTTAATACATTATCACTCATCTGAGCATGAGTCCAAACCAAAGTAGAGCTATTAATATAATCATCTATATCATCAATTGGATATCTAAACATATTACCTATCCTATAAAATACAGCATTTTTTGTAATATCTAAAAAATTAATATTTATTTGCCCTTTGAACAGATTAATATCCAAATTTTTAGCAACTTCATATATGGGTTGGTTTGGAATAAAGCTTTCATACTTTAAATCGCTATAATCAATAATATTATGTAAGATTGTGTGTAGCCAAAAATTACCACTTTTAGGTATTCCAATTTTGAGGATGTGCATGGTCTTCTCTTGATTAATTAATTGTATTAAAATAATTACAGCAGTTTCGGAGGCGCGTGAGGTACAAAGTTTTATTTTCCTAGGGAACAGGGAACATGGAATATAAAAGTAGTCTTATGACTATACCTCAGCATCCTCAAAAGTACTGTAAGCTATCTCACTAATAATGTTTTTGCTAAAAAGTTTAAGTATTGTCATTTCAGTTATCAGTTATCAGTTATCAGTTATCAGCACTACCTCCAGCTTAAGCAGGAGGCTTAAAATAGGAAATTGTCTTCTTTATCCCCTTGAAAAGGGAGGCTTGAGACCTTATTTCTTCGGTCATAACTAAAAACGAGAAATCAAACTTTTCAGGCAAATTTTACTTAAATAAATAAGTATGTTTAGAATAGTGGGATAGGCTCATTAGTATTGAACTTGTACTGCGAAATATTCCGGTATCGTTGGTTGATTGCGATTCGGATTTTTCCTGTACGTTTGAATAGTTAAATTTTAATGATTTGATGGTTTAAGTAACACGACTTTCCCATCTGGTAAATTTATATTTTCCGGGAATTTTTCTGGTAATTCTGGTAGAGAATCTATTTGACTATTCAGTGGATAATTTAATAGTTTTAAGAGAGGAGTTGCCATTGACAAAACTTCCTCTTTTTGTGCGAATTATTTTTTACCTCCTATCAAACGATTGAACTGAATGTGATGCGGATCGCTAATTTTTAACATCTTTTCTGGAGTATCATGGATATCAGCTTTAGATTCATATCGTGTTTTACTCTTAGGAATTTTGATATTCTTAATACTGACAAAACGGTATTGATAATCATCAAGAAAATATCGCTTCTCCCAAAATGATTTACCAATTGCTTGACAATATTCAACAAAACACTGCGCCCCTTTTAGTTGCTGGATAATCTCTTTTTCTTTAGACGTCTTTTTTCCTCCCTTCATTTCAATAAAGACTATAAATTTTCCTTTTTTGATAGTATCAGCAATAATGACAAAATCTGCACGTTTGCATTCACCTTTAGTTCCCTGGAAAATTTCTTTTGGTGCGCTAAAAGCATCTGCCTTAATCGCAATAACTTCATTATCGTCTGGCATTCCATGAATAGTTACAGTGTAGTTATCAGAATATTCTGTAAATTTGACGATTTTCTTCTGATATTTAGTAGATTCTAATCTCACTGTAGCCTCTGGTAAAATCATCTTTTTAAGGATAACAATATCCGAATCAACCATCAATCTTCGCCCCAGACTATTGCTTCCTGAATTCGATTCATTTCTTCAATAGTTGTATCAAAACTACGAGCTTCAATACCCATTTCCTGGTCAATATTTGCTAGGGTTAGAGTTAGGGACTTAGTTTTTCTTTTATTACCTTCTAGTTGAATAGATTTTTCTTCAGCAATATACACTTTAATCTTTTCAGCAGATATTAATTCTTCTGTTTGATAACCCTCTTCTTCAGCAATACGCTTAAGATGAGGTTTATCCTGATTCAGCATAATTAGCGTATTTAATTCTTTGATAATATAATCGCTATGGGTAGTAATAAAAACTTTAATTCCTAGATTAATAAGTCGAGCAAATAGTCGAGCAATACGACGCTGGTTTTCGGGATGTAGGTTTAACTCAGGTTCGTCTACCATGAGTAAGTCCCCAGGTTGAGCTTCGTGTTTTAGATAAAAACCAATATCTAGTAAGGAACGCACGGCGCTAGAGCTTTCAACCATAGATAGTTTTGGAGGTCGTTTCCCTTGTTTCGGCGTATAATAAAGTTCGTCATTGGAAGTAACTGTATACTCACCTCCAATAATATCAGCAAAATCATTCAAAACTTCAGGATGTTCATTATAAAGAAAACTACGTTTTTTAGAAATTGTTTCTAGTTCCCGTGTAAATTCTACATTTTGTTCAACTGGAAGTGGATAATCTTGATATCCTTTAAATAAAAGCTCTCTTGGATCGATTTTATAATCTGCCTGACCTATTTCTTCAAGTAAACGGTTGCGGGCAAAATTTAACTCTTTGCGAAAAATAGCAGCACCTGTTCTTTCTGCACTAGCAATGAAAGGTTTAGGAAAAAGTTGAGAAAAAATAATTTCTTTGAGAGTTTCTGCAATAACAAGTTGAAGAATCTCAGTAGGAATTTTAACTTTTTCTTGTTCAACTAGAAGAGTCACAACTAATTCCGTACTATCATCATTTTTAGTAAATGAAAAAAGTTCTCCACTTGGAAGACTAATTTTTCCACCAAATTTCCTATTCAAATTAATATCATTTATATCAACAATGATATCAAATTTCGTTTTTTTTAATCGTTCAGGTGCTGCTGCAAAAATATTTGGTAATTGCTTGGTATATTTCTGACAACCTTTAGTAACGATTTTTTGAGTCTGTTCGATATATTCTTGTATATCAATACGAATCACACCTTCAGCAAGTAATTCCTGAATTCTATCGTTTATATCAATAGTAAGCATCCGTTTCCAAGTAGACAAAAATCCAAATAAGGCATAAGTAGCGTATGTCTTGCCAGTATTATTACCACCACAAATAATTGTCAGATCGGCAAGAGTAAATTCAGCTTGCTTTAATACGCCAAGATTTTGGATTTTAATTTTCATTCCCGATCATCCTTTATAGTTCCTTGTATCTATCCAAATAGTTAAATTTTAATGATTTGATGGTTTAAGTAATACCACATTCCCATCTGGTAAATTTATATTTTCCGGTAATTTTTCTGGTAATTCTGGTAGAGAATCTATTTGACTATTCAGTGGATAATTTAAGAGTTTTAAGAGAGGAGTTGCCATTGACAAAACTTCCTCTTTTTGTGCATCAGTTAGAATATCTACCCACTGTCCTAAATTTCCTTTTCTTATATGATTAGGACTCTCTTTTTTCATATTATTAAATGACACTTTTTCTTTAATTTCACCTCGAAATTTGGTGTCTAAATCAATTTCCAAATATTCTAAAATTTTTTCTAGCTCATAGTCAAAATTGTGTAGCAATCTTTCATAAAAAACAAAATGAATATTCAAATCTTTATGATGCTTTAAATATCCTCCTACATGATTCATCCAATCAGAAATAATAGTTGTCAGATTTTTGTTTAAATAAGTTTCTGGATTAGTCTCATCAACAGTAAAAAAAGGAAAATATCTTCTTACATAAGGAGAAAATACAAAATTAGACCAAGAAATTGATACGTCTCTAGGGTCGCGAACAATATATATCACCTTGTCAAATTTTTCCATGATAGTTAAAGCATTGCTACTCATCTGGGAATGACTCCAAACCAAAGTAGAGCTATTAATATAATCATCTATATCATCAACTGGATATCTAAATATATTACTTATTCTATAAAATACAGCATTTTTTGTAATATCTAAACAATTAATATCAATCTGCCCTTTTAGCTGATTAATATCCCAAGTTTTAGCAAGTTCATATATGGGTTGATTTTGAATGAAACTTTTATACTCAAAATCACTATAATCAATAATATTATGTAAGATTGTATGGAGCCAAAAGTTGCCACTTTTAATTAGCCCAGCTTTGAGAATGTGCATAGTATTCTCCCGATAAATTATTAATCCTAGTAAAAATTGTTATTGTTAGACCTGTACTGTAGAATCTTGTGACACACTTAATTAAGTTGAGAATTTTAGATACACATTAGGAATCAATAATTTATCTTCCTTTGTAATAAGGATGTACATCAATGCTACAACCACCATCGACAAAAAGAGTTTGCCCAGTAATATAACCTGCTTCTTCTGAAAAGAAAAAACCAATAGTTGCAGCTACCTCCAAAGGTTTACCAAAACGCTTCATTGGTATCCCACTTATACACCGTTTTTCAACTTCACTGCCAGGTGGGCAAATACGTTTAGCCATTTCTGTTTCTATTCCTCCAGGAGCAACAACATTAACAGTTATCCCACTCGAAACCAACTCCAAAGCCCAAGTGCGAGCCAAACTAATCATTCCTGCTTTAGCTATAGTATAACTGGTGCGGTCTTGCGCTCCCAAAGCAGCAATACTAGAAATATTAACAATACGACCCCACTGTTTCGCCTTCATGGATGGCATCACCGCTTGAACAGCTTGTATCGCCACACGCAAATTTAAGTCAATAACTGTGTCAAAGTTATCCAGCGTTACCTCCTCTAGTGGTTGTGGGTGTACTATCCCTACATTATTTACCACTCCATCAAAAGAATACTGCTTGGTTAAATTAGCCAAAGTTTCTCTTGTAGCGTGGCGATCGCTCAAGTCAACTGTGACAAATTCACCAGGAAAGGTTTTTTCTGGAGCGTGACGTGCTAGGCCAATTACCAGATGTCCTTTTTTGGCCAAATATTCTGCTGTAGAGAAACCTATTCCCCGACTTGCACCTGTAATTAGAGTGATGTGTTGTTGTGTCATTTTATTTCAGACGTAAATAATAACTTTAACTATAAATTAATAATATGTTTGGTTGCTTCTGGTTAATTTTTGATCGAAAGCAATTCTAATACCATTTCTCAAAAAGAATGCTATACCTGATTGGGTGGGGAAGTGTGGGGAGTGTGGGGAGTGTGGAGGTAGGGACGTTGCATAAGGGCGCCCCTACAACATAAGAATAATAAACATTAACTGGGCTATTATTAGCAAAACATTGATTTTAATAGTGTTAATTACTTAATAACTGAAGTGCGACCTAAGAGACTGTTTGTAAACTAAAGATTAAGACGACCAGAGTGCTTAATGTTCGGTGGGTTACGGCTCCGAGTTAAATTTTGGCTAGGATTCGTAGTTATTGCCGCCTAATACCAATTACCATGCATTAATGCTATACTTCAGCTACACTTCAACAATTAAAGAATTTCCAAGATTTAAAGTCTGTTTTTAACAATTTAAGGTTTGTTAGTATATATTTTTCATACTTTTACCCTCTCCCCATACCTCCCACACCTCCCACACTTCCCCACCCAATCATGTATAGCATTCTTTTTGAGAAATGGTATAACCCACCCTACGCCTGGATTTAATATTCCTTTTACAAACAGTCTCTAAGTATAGCAATGCTTTTGGGAATTAGTATTACAGAACTTTATCATAATTGTTATCTCCAGAGATTATACCAATTTGATAAATGTTTGCTAAATTTTCTTGAGCAGGAGAGTAAGGAAGTGGAGGAGTAGGGGAGAAGAAAAAAATATGAATAATTAACATAATACTGCCTACTAATTATCGAAAAATTTATTCCACCTGTATTAATTATTTAATAATTTAAATTTCACCTAAATCAAGACTTTTTTTCAAACTGGTATTATATAAACCTTTTCTTAAACTCCTGTAGGAATGTTCCATAGAACCTCCCTAAATTTTTTATTAGAGATGTTTATTAGAAAAAAATTATATGTTGATTTGGCTAGTCTTATCTAGCCAAATTTACTCTCTAGAAATAACTAAAAAAAATGGTTGAAAACGAGAAAATTTCAATCAGAACAATAAAAAAATAATCTATTTAACAATTAATTATGTTTGGCTACTTAATTATCCCTACATCTGCGTTAAAATTTGTGTCGTGCCTTTCCTATTATCGTTGTCTTTTCCTATCAAAAATAAAATGAATAGTTTAGATAAAAAATTTAAAACATTAGTAGATTTATTACAAAACAGAGCTATCCAAAACCCCGAACAAATAGGTTATAGCTTCTTAATAGATGGAGAAACAGACGAAATTAACCTTACCTATCAACAACTAGAACAACGTTCACGGGCGATCGCTGCCTATCTCCAATCAGTATGTCCACCAGGAGAAGTTGCCCTACTGCTCTATCAACCGGGACTAGAATATATTACTGCTTTTTTTGGATGTCTCTATGCTGGGGTCATAGCAGTTCCCGCTTACCCTCCCAGACCAAATCGTTCCCTAGACCGTATCCAAACAATTATTAGAGATAGTAAGGCCAAAATAGCTTTAACAACTCATTCTATCGTTTCTAGTCTAGAACGTCGTGCCTCAGAAACTCCAGAATTAGATAATTTAGGTTGGTTAGCAACTGACCATATCCCTGACAATTTTGCCGAGAAATGGCAAGAACCCAATATTAATGAGGATACTCTCGCCTTTCTCCAATATACTTCCGGTTCTACAGCCACACCAAAAGGGGTAATGATTACTCACCAGAACCTTTTGCATAATTCTGGTCTGATCCATCAATGTTTTGGACATTCTGCCCAAAGTAAAGGAGTAATTTGGCTACCTCCCTATCACGATATGGGTTTAATCGGTGGAATATTACAACCCCTATATGGAGGCTTTCCTGTCATGCTCATGTCTCCCTTAATGTTCCTCCAAAGTCCGGTGCGCTGGCTACAAGCTATTTCTCGATACCAAGGCACTACCAGTGGCGGACCAAACTTTGCTTATGATTTATGTGTCCGTAAAATTAAGCCGGAACAGATAGAAACCTTAAATTTAAGTAGTTGGGAGGTAGCTTTTAATGGTGCCGAACCCATTAGTGCCGAAGTGTTAGAACGGTTTACTAATACCTTTTCTGTCTGTGGTTTTCGCCGGGAAGCTTTTTATCCTTGCTATGGGATGGCAGAGGCTACTCTAATTATTTCTGGGGGTAATAAACTTTCTCCACCAGTAGAAACTACTATTGCGACAAGTGCATTAGAACAAAACCAGATCGTCTTAGTTTCTCAAACAGAAGGAACAAAAACATTAGTAGGTTGTGGTCAAACTTTGCCAGACCAACAGATTAAAATTGTTCATCCAGAAAAATTAACTCTTTGTGCTGAGGGAGAAGTAGGAGAAATTTGGGTTTCCGGGCCAAGTATTGCTCGGGGTTATTGGCACAAACCAGAAGAAACGAAGGAGACTTTTGAGGCTTATTTAGCTGAAGCACCTGAACAAAAGCCATTTATGAGAACTGGAGATTTAGGGTTTCTGGAGGGTGGGGAATTATTTGTGACGGGTCGTCTCAAAGATGTGATTATTATTAATGGTCGGAATCATTACCCTCAAGATATTGAATGGACAGTCGAGCAAAGTCACCCCCTGATTAGACCAGGTTGTATTGCTAGCTTTTCTGTAGAAGTGGCAGGAGAAGAACGTTTAGTAGTAGTAGCTGAGGTAGAACGTAATTTTCGTCAACTCATTCGTGGAAGTCAAAAGTTACAAGTCACAACTCAAAAGTATTACCCTACTAATCAATATGTTGATTCGGTAGAGGTTGATTTTTTTAATCAGCGTAATGGTAAGTCTGCTACGGAAAATTCTGATAATTCTCAGGACTTAATCAAATCTATCCAACGGTCTGTGTCAAGAAATCACGATTTACAAATTTATCAAATATTGTTGCTTAAACCGGGAGCTATTCCCAAAACTTCTAGTGGGAAAGTTCAGCGTTATGCTTGTCGCGAAGGTTTTTTAGCTGGAACTCTACAAATATTTGAATAAATAAGGTTTTATTGAAGTCAGAGTGTAGGTTGGGTTGAGGAATGAAACCCAACAAAAAGACTTACCCATAACCAACTTATGTAGGGTTTGCAGAAAAAACCAGAGTGTCGGGAGGGTGGAGAGATAGAGAAAGTAGGAGGAATAATTGTCCCTTGATCTTTCTGTGCTTGTCCGTCTTTGATCCTAACTTTTTGGTCACTCAAGCTTAAAAATTTGCACTTTATTTTTGCTCCCAAAAGGCTAAAACCTTTATTCTTCAGTGCTTTTAGATTTAATCAGCAAGTCATTTAGTAGGGGTTTTCATATTCGGAGCTGCCGTTAACCCCTATAGAACCCATTTGGTATCTTTACCAGGGACTAAATTTTTGAGGTACGGAGTCGTCTGTAGATATAGGAAATACACTGAAAAGATGGAAAAATACCCCATCACCCCATCTCCTCATTACACCATCTATTTTTCAATAGACTTCTCCAAAAATGAAAAATCAAATCAATTCTTATCCAGAAATTATCAATTACTCCCCCATGTTCCCAGTTAAGTGTTCCCTGTTCCCTCTTTTCTGGAGATGTCTAATAGACCCTAAATGGGTTCTATAAATTTAGCTTCATCTTTTGCGTAAGTCATTAAGGATAAAGCTTTGTTCGGTTTCACTTCATTCGACCCAACCTACTGGACTTCTAACCTCTAACTTCTGACTTCTGACTTCTGACTTCTGATGGCTGGTTCTCCCTACTTCGTACAAGATAATGGCAAAATAAGCATCATGCCTTCCACAGTGTTTTTTTTGAGGGGTCAATCAGTTGAAATAGTTAGCTATTTTAGGTAATTTTTACAAGTTAGAAGTTGGTCTCAATAAATCAGAAATCAAATTTCTGATTTTTCAGAGGGACTTTTTTACCCCAATATGTGCTATTGCATATAAGCTACTAGACAAAACTAAGTGACAAGCAATTTTAATGTGGTGCAGGAGTGAACAATGAAACTGTTGAACCAGCTTATGAATGAGCAAGACAGCCAACATCTGTCTTTAGTGAAAAATGATCGAGACCCTGCCTTGCAAATCCCACAATTATCTCCAGTCAGAGAAAATATTAAGTCCTGGTTGGTCTCCCAATTAGCTGAACGGCTAGAACTGGAAATCAATGAGATAGATATTGAACGGGATTTTACTGATTATGGTCTTAACTCTATTGAAGTGGTCAATCTCTCTGGAGAACTAGAAAATCTTCTGGGTCGGCGACTGCCTCCTACCCTTTTGTTAGATTATCCCACCATTGAGTCCTTGGCTGAATATTTGGTCGAGGACACCTCCGAGGATACAGGGCCAAATATTCACAAAAAATTAGAAGATGAGGTTGAAGTCTCAACTTCTAATCCAACTACGGAAACTGAAGAAATTCCTTTAGAGTATTATAATTTTGACCTCTATCCAGAATATCTACAACTGCAAAAGCAATTAGCAGATATTAATTCTACTGGTATTGGCAATCCTTTCTTTATACCTCAAGAACGGATTAATAATAATACTACAGTTATTGGTGGTAGAGAACTGGTGAATTATGCTACCTATAATTATTTAGGTATGTGTGGCGACTCTTTCGTATCTAATGCTGCGAAGGAAGCTATTAATCATTATGGTACTTCCGTTTCTGCTAGTAGATTATTATCAGGAGAAAAGCCATTACATCAGGAATTAGAAAGAGAAATTGCTGATTTTATCGGTGTAGAAGATAGTATTCTTTTTGTCGGAGGTCATGCTACTAATGTAACTACTATTAGTCATTTGTTCGGACAAAATGATTTAATTCTCCATGATTCTTTAAGTCACAATAGTATTTTTCAAGGTTGTTTATTATCAGGAGCAACTATTATTGCTTTCCCTCACAATGACTGGGAAGCTTTAGATAGGTTATTGCGCGATCGCCGTCATCGTTATAAGCGGGTACTTATTGCTATAGAGGGTGTGTATAGTACAGATGGTGATATTCCAGATTTACCAAAATTTATTGAGATTAAAAAACATTACAAAGCTTTTCTAATGGTAGATGAAGCTCACTCTATCGGTACTATTGGTAAACATGGTCGTGGAATTAGTGAGTATTTTGGGATTAATCCTAATAATGTTGATATATGGATGGGTACTCTGAGTAAGTCTTTTGCTAGTTGCGGTGGTTATATTGCTGGTAGTAAAGCATTAGTAGAATATCTTAAGTATACTTCTCCAGGATTTGTTTATAGTGTAGGTATTTCTCCACCAGATACAGCATCAGTATTAGCTGCTATTCGGTTGTTGAAGAGGGAACCGGAAAGGGTGGCACGACTACAAGAAAGGTCTCGACTATTTTTGCAGTGCGCTCGCGAGCGGGGACTTAATACTGGTCTGAGTAAAGATTCTCCAGTTATACCTATTATTGTAGGTGAATCTATTAAGTCGGTAATATTGTCCCAAAATTTATTTAAGCGAGGGATTAATGTTCCGTTTATGTTTTACCCATCTGTACCGCAAAATGCAGCTAGGTTACGCTTTTTTATCACTTGTAATCATACAGAGGAGCAAATTCGCTTCACTATAGATGCTCTTGCTGAAGAGCTTAGTTTAATGGGTGTTTAACTAGCTATTAACTATTAGCTTGTAGGGGCGAATGGCCATTCGCCCCTACAGGGTTTAAATCCCTAGTTTCTATAAACCGGAAGGTTGAGGAGAGGATAACAGAATCCCTTCTAAACATTTATAGCTGATTGCTTATTGTTAAACCATTGTTATTAGAAACAAGTAAGTAAATGAATGAATTTAATTATTGTATTGCCGCGTGAGGTGTGATTTAATGAAAACATTAATTAGATTAAAAATTGAGCGTTTTTGGGAAAATGAAATCGAGTATTTTATCGCTACGACTGATGATTTACAAGGATTAGTGGCAGAATTAAAAACGAGATAAGAAGCGATAAAAATTGCTGAATATATTGATGTAAATGTTTTTTTAGAGTTTTCAGAAAAAAGTTTATCTATATGGGTAAGTCCTGTAAATGAATTAATATCAAATCCGGTAGCATTGGTGTAATTTAGATTAAAGAGGGTGGGGAGATAGGGAGATGGGGAGATATAGAAAAATTTAGCAATAACTGAAGATGGAACATTTTTTTATACTGAATTAAGCGGATTTGATATAATACTTTACCGAAAAATTTTGGTTTAAAGCCTCCCCTTTTAAGGGGATAATAAATAAAAATTTTCATGATTAGTCAATCCTCTTCTTTTCAAGGAGAGGTAATAATTAATAATTAATTATTAATTATTGAATATTCCCCTAAAATTCAAACCCATGCCTTACAGTAAATTCACTATAGAAGAGTTACAAAAAACCTTTAATTTAACTATAGTTGAGACCGTGGGAAAGTTTAATAACTTGCCAGAAATTCCACCGAGTCAATTTTTACAAGAAGCATTGCAATATTACTTACCACTAGCTGTTGCTATTGGTACAGAAAAAGCACGTTCGGAGTTAATTATTGCGCCGATTTTATTTGCAATTAAAAAACAGTTAAACAACCAAATAAGCATTTTTTCCGGTGTAGAATTTAATGTTGATTCTGAACAGGGATTGAATGGTTTTTGTGATTTTATTATTAGCTGTTCCACCTTACAACTTTTGATTGAAGCGCCAGTTGTTGCCTTGGTGGAAGCAAAAAACGATAATATTAAGTCAGGTTTAGCTCAATGTATGGCAGAAATGGTTGCCGCCCAAATTTTTAATCAAAGAGAAAATAAGGAAATTTCTCTAATTTATGGGGTTGTTACTACTGGAACTATTTGGCAGTTTTTAGAGTTAAAATATCAAACTATAACGGTTGATTTGGAAGAATATTCTGTTAAGAATTTACCGAAAATTTTAGGAATTTTAACGAGTTTTGTGAGTAGCAGTTAGTAGAAGAACATAATGGTATCGCCTGGCGAAATTGCAGCAACTCCTCCCCTCTAGGATACGAGGAAATTAGAGTTAAGATAATAGAAAAGAAAACCCGACGTCAAGCAAGGAAAAAATGATTATTTATATCATGTCCGGATAATCAGTGATAAAAAAGTTTTTGTTTGTAGTTGGGCTTTAGCCCGAACTGTAGATAGGGCTAAAGCCCAACTACAAGCTTTAATTATAACTATTCAACCGGACATGATATTACATCTGAAAATTATCAACTTCTCCTTGACATATCCACGCTCCCCAAAAATAAGGATGAGATAATGGTTTAGTGTCAATTTCCAGATTATTTCCTAAGTTTAATTCAGCTAAAATATCGCGACCTAATTGACTTTTTTGTAACTCTCCAACAGTAACATTAATAATATATTTCTGCGCTTTTTTCAATGCTTCGGCACGACCAATACCTGCGTTTAAATAATCTAAAAATTGCTCCATTAATAACATGGTTGCTAATGTTGGCACGCTCCACAAACTCATTATTAATGTTTTACTTCCGGCGACGGCAAAAGCACGACGCAACCCGAATACTCCTTCTCCCGTTTGCACGTCTCCTAACCCGCTTTGACAGGCAATTAAAATCGTGAGGTCTGTTTCCCAGAGGTCAACTCCCGCAATATCTTGAGCAAATACCATTGTTGGGAAATTTTCGGGTAGTTTGCCGCCAGAAAACCAGGTGTTAGCACCAGTAAAAGCAACAGCGGAACGCATCATCGGGTTTTCGACTTTTGCTTGGTGGCGGTTTTGTTTGAAGGTTTCAATTTCGATGTTATTAACTGGGGGTTTTGCTGTAGTGGTGTTTATTTGTTGTTTCACCAGAGAATATATCGCTCCTAACCATTCTCTGATTTTTTTATCAATATCTTCCGAGTCTCGCAACGCTTCAATAATTGTCACAAACTCTTCATCAAGGAAACCATAATTTTTTGCTAATATCTCCGCTTCCTCTTCCTGGGAAGATTTCAGCAACTCTATCAATAAACGGAAATATTCTTTCCTTCTCTCGGAGTAATAACCGTGGGTAGCAACTATCAGCAGTTTGGGGGATTGACATTTGAGCAGGCGATCGCCTGTTGCCTCATTTTGCAAGAAAGGTTTGACTCTTAACTGTTGCGCAATAGTTTCGGCAAAATCACCCGTTGCTTTCACTCGTTCAAATCTTACACTGGCAAGAGTTCCGAACATTTGACTAGCATTCAGACCAGAAACAGCTAGATTTTCCTGTTGTTTTGGAATATCTGTATTATTATTCTGAGACCAATCAAAATTAGGATCGGCAATAATTAATGGTTGGTTTGGTGTACCCTTAGTTTTGATACGACGACGCAATAATTCTCGCCCGACGCTGACATAACTAATGTTGTACTTATCCTGCAATGTTGTCTCATCATCCTCTGGCAAAATCTGAAATGGCACCAAGTTTAAATCCCCATCGGGAGCTATTACTAAATGACTGCAACCTGCCAACTTATCCCGCAATTTATCAAAAACTGCCTTTCGTAGTTGCTTACCTGGTTGGGAGTCATAGACATAATATTTTGCAGGTGTTTCAGTAGAGTCGGGTTCGTCATCCCACATATTTAAAGTTGCTCCCATTGGAGATCCCCCCCTTGCCCCCCCTTGTGAAGGGGGGAAACTGTAAACAGAGTTAGACTTAGATCCCCTTTCCATCTTAGCCCCCCTTAGAAAGGGGGGTTGGGGGGATCTGCTACTATTTTGAGACCCCTCTTGTGAAGAGGGGAAACTGTGAACAGAGTTAGAGTTAGACTTAGATCCCCTTTCCATCTTAGCCCCCCTTACCAAGGGGGGTTGGGGGGATTCATCCTTTTGCAAATCCCACATTTCCAGAGTTGCTTCTCCCATCTTAGCCCCCCTTAGAAAGGGGGGTTGGGGGGATCTCCCACTCTCCGCAGGAACTTCCACAGAAGCTTCTGGCAACTCCATCACCGACTCTCGATACACAGAAATCAAGCGATCGATATTTTCTGCCTCCCCTAGATCGATCATTTCCACCTCAGAAGGTTTTCCCTGAGCTAAAACAAACGCCAGATACCGGGCCTCCTGCCAACTATTCTTCTGAAAATCAATGACTCGAAACCGCACGAACTCCAACAACTTCCCCCCCTCTGGTAACTCTAACGCTACTGCCCTTCTGTCGCCAATTTGTTCCTGCATGGCAATTTCTGGCACCTCTCGCGCTAACTGTCTTTCTAACTCATTACATTCTTTTTGCAGTTGAGCTAACTGTTGTTTGTGAGCTTCCCGTTTTTCTGGTGGGGGTACTTCATAGGTAAATGCTAAAAGTTCGTCGCACTTTTGTCGCCACTGTGGGAAAATTTCTTGGAGTTGAGGATAACGCCCGCTGAATACAGCTTGGTTTTGAGCAGCAAGAGCAGTTGCAGTTAGAGCTTTCCTTTTGAGGACAAGATTTAATGCTGCTTGTTTTGCTGCTTGGGAGTGGGAGAGATATTTGTAGACTAAGGATAGGAAATGCTCAAGATTAGGTCTGACTTTTTGTTGGATATGGGTGAGGCGATCGCTTTCAGAACTAGAAGCAAAGATAACTTGGATAGTTTTATCTTGGATTTTGCTGGCTTTGAGCATCAGTTTGAACGCTTCTTTCGGGCGCTTTCTTTTAACTAATAATAAAGCTAGGTTGTTGAGGTGAGTGGCAAGGGATGGATGATTTTCGGGTAGGGCAATTT
>NZ_JBNHEP010000029.1:0-52992 GCF_050015995.1 Dapis brunnea BLCC-M229
CAGATATAATATTTAGTCTAATATAATTTCACGACAGGCAAACCTTTTAGGGCTAAAGCCCAACTACGAGCCTAATTTATAAGTGTTTTACCAGATATAATAATTAGTCTAATATAATTTCACAACTGGCAAACCTTTTTTCGGAATACTGCTGAGAAAACGCTGTCGGATTGAGTCTAATTTATAGGAACAAATTAAACTTAATATCCCAAGTAAAACCGGGATAAAAATAATTTTTACAGGTAAATTAATTGCTATTAACAACAAGGCAAAAATTGCTAAAACTGCTGTAAAATTTTGACAAAAATCTTTGATTTTATCTATCAAAATTAGAGATTGCCGACAACTAGGACAATGCTTTGTATGTCTGTGCCAGCGATCGTATAATTGTTCATGATTTAATTCTTGAAAAGCTGTTTCTGTGATTCCTTGCCATTCAGGTTTACCTCCGGCAAATTCATCTAACCATTTGCGAAAAGTAACTATACCAACATCAGCTAATGAAGGCATGAAATAAGATTTTTGCCAAGTTTTATTTTCTGTTGATTCATTAACAGCTTGGGAGTGCATCATTGATAAATCTTGATTACTTAACTTATAGCTAGATGAGTGTTGTAACCCAGTTACTAAATATTTTGGTAGGAGTTCAAAAAAGAAGTTACGTTTTTGTGGAGCTGCATCAAAAATAAACTTGGTAATATGTTTACAATAACCTGGTTTTGTCGGCACAAAATACAACTGAAATAAAGCAGATTTACCATTAGAATATTCATATATTGTTGTATTAGAACAGGGCGGGGTAAATTTCCGCGTCGCATCCATATCTTTGTTAAAAATATTGTAACCAGAATGCTTTAAGGTAAAACCATCTTCAGCAGACATTTCTCCGAATACTTCAAAATTTTGCATTGCAATAGCTCTTTCTGGAGATAAACCAGCAATTCCTTCATGCAAAAATTGGGCGTGAGAAGGATCGAAACTACTTTCAACAGAGACAGTATAACCAACAGGAACTTCTGACATAAACCAATCTGTTGAAGAAGTATCAAGTTTATATTCTGGCATAACAGCAGGTTGTTTTAAGGTAGAATCTTCAACAGCATTAGAACTATTATCCGCCCATATCCAAAGTAATCCTTGTTGCACTTGAGTTGGATATGTTTGTACGCGCGATCGCTCACTATTACAAGCTGTTTCTAAAGCTTTTTCATCACTTAACATAGGAATATTTATACATTTGCCTGCTCCATCAAAACACCAACCATGATGGCGACACATTAAATCTCCATTCTTATCAATACTTCCTAAAGATAACTGCGCCAATTTATGTGGGCAAGTATCATCCATTGCTATCCATTTTTGCTGTTTGTCTCGCCAAATTACCAGCCTTTTACCCAGTAAAGTTATTGGGGTTGGATGAGAGGCATCTAGATAACTTATAGGGGTTACGGGATACCATTGTTTAGTCCAGGAAAAGTTAGTCATCATTAAATTAACTAATGTATTAAACTACAATTTAATCGCCTAACTCTAATCTAGTGTATTTTTCCAATTTAGACAATATATTTGATAATTTATTGATGATGTTAATATGAGAAATAAATCAAAATATGTAAGCATTCAGCCATCAGCCATCGGGTATTAGCTATTAATTCATTGCCTTGACAGTAGGAATTAGTATTGAGAGATTTAAGGAGAATTAAAAGTATTGGAAAAAAAACTGACCTTGACTACGAGAAGTGTATATAGCAATTCCCAAAAAGCGTGAGATACAAAATTCCCTGTTCCTTTGGTCGTGAATGTAACAATAATTTTTGAAAATGGTATTATTTACAATAATCTCAGCAATAACACAAAATTTATTGCATATTTTATCAAATTTCTCTTACTTTAGTCAACAATTTGAGAAACGCTATAATTAATTATACCTAATCGATCAACATTCTATTTCTACATTTTACTGCCACCTAGCAAATATCTACAAATAAATCTGTTTATTTTGATAATCTTAGCAAATTTATTTTAGGATACGCTCGAATGTAGTAATTGCAAAAATTAGTGTTAAAAATTAATGTTTTTGGCATGGCACTAATTACACAAAAATGCACGCGACAAATTCTACAGGTGTTTTTTTGATAAGGTGAAAAAATGAAAGATATATTAATGAAACGAGCCTGGTTTTCCAACGTACAAAAAGATTTATTGGCAGGCGCTGTGGTCGCTTTAGCTTTAATTCCTGAAGCAATTGGTTTTTCTATTATTGCTGGTGTCGATCCAAAAGTAGGTCTGTATGCTTCATTTTGCATTGCAATTGTTACAGCTTTTTTAGGTGGGCGACCAGCAATGATTTCTGCAGCAACTGGGGCGATGGCGTTGCTGATGACAACCTTGGTTAAAGATTATGGTTTAAATTATCTGTTAGCAACTACTATTCTCACAGGTATTCTACAAATTTTCCTAGGGTGGATAAAACTAGGAAATCAAATGAGATTTGTACCCAGAGCGGTAATGCTAGGATTTGTCAATGCTCTGGCAATATTGATTTTTGATGCTCAATTAACTCAATTTGAAGATGCTTCTATTTGGGTTTACATAATGGTAGCAGTTGGGTTAGGGATTATTTATGGGTTGCCTCGCTTCACTAGGATAGTACCTTCTCCTTTAGTTGCTATTGTTGTGCTGACAATATTTACTATGGTGACTGGGTTAGATGTCCCCACAGTAGGAGATATGGGAACATTGCCCGACGCTTTACCTAGTTTTGCCTTGCCAATGGTACCGGCGAATTTCAAAACTTTAGAGATTATTCTGCCTTATGCTTTAGCGCTTTCTTTGGTAGGGTTACTGGAATCATTTTTAACCGCTAATGTAATTGATGACCTCACCGATACCTCCAGTGATAAAAACCAGGAAGCAGTAGGTCAAGGCATCGCAAATATTGTTGCTGGATTTTTTGGGGGTATGGCAGGATGCGCTATGATCGGTCAGTCTATGATTAATGTAGGTTCCGGAGGGCGAACTCGACTATCGTCTCTGAGTGCTGGAATTTTTCTGTTTGTTTGTATTATTGTGCTGAATAACTGGGTGGCGCGTATTCCTATGGCAGCATTAGTCGCGGTGATGATTATGGTTTCTATCAGTACCTTTCACTGGAGTTCGATTCGCCATATTCGTCGGGTGCCCAAGAGTGAGACGGCAGTAATGATAACTACTGTGTTGATTACAGTTTTGACTCATAACTTAGCTATTGGAGTAATTGTTGGGGTAGCGCTGAGTGCGATTTTCTTTAGTCGTAAAATTGCCGCACTAATTTTTGTTGACTCCTACTTACAAGAAAATGGTGTGGAGCGTATTTACAGTGTCAATGGTCAAATCTTTTTTGTTTCTGTGGATAATTTTCTCAACTCCTTTGATTTTCGGGAACATTTAGAGTCTGTGACTGTTGATTTAACTCATGCTCATTTATGGGATCAATCTGCTGTAGATGCAGTTGATAAAGTTGTGCTGCGTTTTCGCAGACGCTGTATTAAGGTAAATTTGATTGGTTTGAATGAAGCTAGTGCTACTTTGTTAGACCGTTTGACTACCCATTCTAGTAAACAAACAATTTTTAAAGAGGGGCGAGTTATTCATTAGAAGTCATACCGTTTCACGGAAGTCAAAAGTCAAAAGTCAAAAGTCAAAACTAAGATTTTACAGGGTCAAAACTTTGACCCTAAAATAATTTCACATTTAAAGTTTGAAACTATTTGTGACATCTTTACAGTGAATTGGTATCATAAGTCAGAAGTTAGAAGTTAGAAGTAATTTCTGACTAAGTTTGAGTATTGATATAGCAGGTTATAAGCATAAGAAGTACAAATATTAACGAGCTAATCTTTGTGGCCTAGGCATCTAGCCTGCGACATTTGTACCTCACTCTTGATGAAATCTACTGTATAATATAATCGTTGAATATAATATCATATATTAAAGGAAAAAAATGCTACTAGAACTAAAAAGATTAACCATACCTCCTGGACAAAAAGTATTATTAAAAGATGTAAGTTGGCAGGAATTTGAAGAAATTCTCACGGACTTAGGAGAAAGTCGTTCCTCTCGAATAGCTTATGCAAATAATACTTTAGAAATTATGGCTCCTTTACCAAAACATGAACGTAGTAAAGAAATTATTAGTGATTTGTTAAAAGCACTACTAGAAGAACTAGACACAGAATTTTTAACTCTAGGTTCCACAACTTTCAAAAATGAGCAGATGGCAAAAGGAATAGAACCTGACAATTGTTTTTATATAGAAAATGAAGCTCAAGTTCGTGACAAGGAACGTCTAGATTTAACTATCGATCCGCCTCCAGATTTAGCCCTAGAAATAGATGTAACTTCTCGTACTCATCCTAATATTTATGCAAGTTTAGGAGTGGGTGAATTGTGGCGATTTGAGAAAGGAAAATTGCAAATATATGTATTAGAAAATAACCAATATATAGAATCGGAATTTAGTCCTCATTTTCCCAATTTACCCTTAACTGAAGTTATTCCAGAATATCGCGATCGCTGTCAAACTCTAGGTGGAAATCAAACCATGAAAGCATTTCGGAATTGGATAACAAGTGAATTGAGAATTGAGAATTCAGAAGTAATCTCTGACTGAGTGTTCAGTTTGTAGTAGGGCTTTAGCCCGATATATACTTGGGGCTAAAGCCCTACTACGAGCTTGAGGAGATGATATAACTGGCGAGCAAGATGCTCGCACTACTGATAACTGATAACTGATAACTGAATTTACCCCTGACACACAAAACCAGCCCAATAATAAGGATGATTAAACGGTTTTTCGCCCCCTATCAATTTTATAGCTTCGCTCACTAAATCCAAAACTTCTTGACAGTTATCTGCTATTTTCTCCTTTTGTTCGTATTCTGTGACTGGCGAGCAAGATGCTCGCACTGTATTATTTCCTTCAAATTCTTCTAATACTGCTTCTGCATCGTCCAAACTCTCCTCCGCTTTTGCCACAGTTAACTCTTTCAACTCCATCTGTGCTTGCCATAACGCATCTGCACTCGGAATATCTTGGGCGCGGTTGCGGTGGTAAAAATATGATAAAATTGTTGTTGCCAAATCGTTGACTGCCCACAAACTACTGATAACATTCGACGCACCTGCTGATAAAAAGGCGGCGCTGAGGGTAAAAATATCGTCCGTTAATTCTGAATTTCCTAATGCTGTTTCACAACAAGAGAGAAATAAATCTCCTAACTGCGGGAAACGAATGCTGGCATTCAGCAACTCCCCTAATGTTAAGTCCGTGTCTCCCAGCAATAATTTTGATTCTAACGGTTCGGTTAAATTAGATTTGGCGTGGTGACTGGAGAGTAAACCATTAACTTTCTCTCTCGTCAACAACTGTTTATACTTAGCTTTGGTTGCTTCTTTGCTGCCTTTGAGATGGTGTTCGGGGGCGACTCCATAAATTTGTGATACCAATTCGCATTCTTTGGGAGTGTATGGTAAGTCATCTCTGGTATTTTCGACTATACCGTAACGTGGTAAATTTGCTTCTGGATTTTGTGGTTGTTTTTGACAAAATGTTAATACCTGGGTGCTGGGTGCTATTCTCACCCGGAATTTATCCCCTAAATATTCGCCGTTGTCTAGGGGTAATGCTGGTAAGGGAATTTGATGCAGATACATAAACGGCACCAGAATAATTTCTTTGATGTCTGTGAGTTTTTCTATCAGTTGGTTAATTTGCAGTCTGTCTGCTAATTCTTTTAACATTCCCTCCATTTTGTCTTGCCATTGTTTGTATAAGTCGTGTTTCTGTTGTTTGCGGGATGCGTTAAAGTCGGAAAAACTAATTTCTGTTGTGGTGCCATCTTTGAGTTTAACTATAACATTGGATGGTTTGGGGTTAATAGACTCAATGGCATCAATATCGCACTTGGCTAAAATTGCTGCTGCTTGACGTACTGCTAAATCATTTATTTCGGCGTAGGGTTCTAACCAATTATCCTGTAACCACAGTTGGAGATTTTTGTAACCTTGCTCTTGACAACGGTGCAATTTTACCCCTGCTTGAGTGAGGATAAAAATATAAGTGTCATCATTCGTAGTGTAGAAACTCAGCAAAGCAACATCGTCTCTTTCCATCTCTCTCTGCTCCATCTCCCCCCTTTCTAAGGGGGGTTGGGGGGGATCATTCCTAAATTCCAACAACTCCTTCATTTTCTCCACACTAACTCCCGGCGCTTGTTGACCTTCAGCTAAAACCGGGTCTAGTTGACGCATCTGTTGCCAAATTTTCCCTTTTTCCGCCATCAACTTTTGAATTTCCTCCGTAATATCATCCCACTCATCGCGGGTAATGTGACGACTTGCTCCAACTTTTTCCTGATTATCCTCTGGTGTCTGTAACTGCCGACGTAAATTATCAATTTCCCGTTGTTTCTCTTCCATCTCTGCTTCTAACTTGCGGATATCTTCTGGCACTTCGCCATTTTTATATAAATCTTTAGTGAGAATTAAATCCAGCAAGCGACGACAGCGGAATCTTTCTAAAGTTTCCAAAGCTTTATCATATTGTTCAGCATTAACTGAAGCTTGAATCATATTTTCATAGACATATATATTGTCACGCAAGATTTCTTGCCTACCTATCTCGTCGGGTATCCAATCTCGACTTTGCTCAATGGCGGTAATAGCTGTTTCATAGTTATCGATGGCGAGTTGATAGTTTTTTTGTTTTAAGGCTAAGTTAGCTAATTGACGGGCGGTTTTTAAGCAGTTTGCTGGTAAGGTATCTGGTTTCCTGACTCTCAAAGCAGCTTGGAAGTAGGCAATGGCAGTTTCAATATTGTCGGCTGCGTTACCTTTGATTCTCTTTTTGTAGGCTAATCCTAGGTTGTATTGAGTCATAGCCCAATCTCGGGGGTAGTTAGATTCAGTTCTCACTCTCAAAGCATTTTCATAGCAGGCAATGGCAGTTTCAATATTGTCGGCTGCCTTACCTTTAATTCTGTTTTTGTAGGCTGTTCCTAAGTAGTTTTTAGTCTCTGCCCAATTTTGGGGGTAGTTAGATTCGGTATATACTCTTAAAGCAAATTGGCAGTAGTTAATAGCAGATTCTTTGTTGTCGGCTTTGTTACCTTTGATTCTCTGACGGTAGGCTGTTCCTAGGCAGTTTTGAGTCTTTGCCCAATTTTGGGGGTAGTCAGATTCGGTATATACTCTCAAAGCAGCTTGGTAGTAGGCAATGGCAGTTTCAATATTGTCGGCTGCGTTACCTTTGATTCTCCTAAAGTAGGCTAATCCTAGACTGTTTTGAGTCTTTGCCCAATCTCGGGGGTAGTTAGATTCAGTTCTCACTCTCAAAGAAGCTTGGAAGTAGGCAATGGCAGTTTCAATATTGTCGGCTGCGTTACCTTTGATTCTACTAGAGTAGGCTGATCCTAGGTATTTTTGAGTCATAGCCCAATCTCGGGGGTAGTCAGATTCGGTATATACTCTCAAAGCAGCTTGGTAGTAGGCAATAGCAGTTTCAATATTGTCGGCTTTGTTACCTTTGATTCTACTAGAGTAGGCTGATCCTAGGTAGTCTTGAGTCTCTGCCCAATCTCGGGGGTAGTCAGATTCAGTTCTCACTCTCAAAGCAGCTTGGTAGTAGGCAATGGCAGTTTCAATATTGTCGGCTGTGTTACCTTTGATTCTACTAGAGTAGGCTATACCTAGGCAGTCTTGAGTCATAGCCCAATCTCGGGGGTAGTCAGATTCGGTATATACTCTCAAAGCAGCTTGATAGTATGCAATGGCAGTTTCTATGTTGTCAGCTTTGTTACCTTTGATTCTAGTAAAGTAGGCTATACCTAGGTTGCGTTGAGTCATTGCCCAATCTTGGGGATAGGCACAGAGGGTATATACTCTCAAAGCAGCTTGGTAGTAGGCAATGGCAGATTCTATGTTATCGGCTGCGTTACCTTTGATTCTACTAGAGTAAGAGTAGGCTGATCCTAGGTTGTGTTGAATCATTGCCCAATCTTGGGGGTAGTTAGATTCGGTGAATACTCTCAAAGCAGCTTGGTAGTAGGCAATGGCGGATTCTATGTTGTCGGCTGTGTTACCTTTGATTCTAGTATAGTAGGCACCAGCTAGGTTGTTTTGAGTCTCTGCCCAATCTTCGGGGTAATCAGAGAAGGTTCTCACTCTCAAAGCAGCTTGGCAGTAGGCAATGGCGGATTCTATGTTGTCGGCTGTGTTACCTTTGATTCTAGTATAGTAGGCACCAGCTAGGTTGTTTTGAGTCTCTGCCCAATCTTCGGGGTAATCAGAGAAGGTTCTCACTCTCAAAGCAGCTTGGTGGTAGGCAATGGCAGTTTCTATGTTGTCGGCTTTCTTACCTTTGATTCTACTATAGTAGTAGGCTATACCTAGGCAGTCTTGAGTCATAGCCCAATCTTCGGGGTAATCAGAGAAGGTTCTCACTCTCAAAGCAGCTTGGTAGTAGGCAATGGCGGATTCTATGTTGTCGGCTGTGTTACCTTTGATTCTCTGACGGTAGGCTGATCCTAGGTTGTTTTGAGTCTTTGCCCAATCTTGGGGGTAGTTAGATTCGGTGAATACTCTCAAAGCAGCTTGGCAGCAGGCAATGGCAGATTCTATGTTCTCGGCTTTCTTACCTTTGATTCTCTGACGGTAGGCTGATCCTAGGCTATTTTGAGTCTTTGCCCAATCTTTGGTGTTTTCTTCATGGTGGCTGAGGGTGAATAAATATCCGGCGATCGCTATTTCTATTTGTGCTTTTCTGTCTCCCCTTGGAAAATCCAAAATATGAAAACTCAGGTTTACGATTAATGCAACAGTAGTATCGGTAGTTTCGGGAGGGTTGTTGGCGATAAGGTAGGATGCATATTGTGGCAGGATGTGGGCGAGGTTTTCATTGAGGAGGTGTCGGTTATTGTTTAGGATGTGGTAGACGATGCTTTTGTTTGCTTCACCGTCGTAAATTTTGAATTCTGCCTGTAGTAGTTGTTGCAGTAGGGTGATGTAAGATTCCTCGGAGATAGATTTTGGCGATTGATTTAACCATTGTGTTAGTTGTTGAGCCATATTCAGTAGCCGTCGGGCGCTATTTTCGTTGCCTGCTTCTGCCAGATGTTGAGCATATTGCTGCATTACAGCGATTAATCCTTCATCTATTAGGTGTTGATGGTTTTGGAGAATGTCTGGCTCTTTGCCTTGGGGACATTCTAGGAGTTGTTCAATTAGTTGTGCGTATGCTGTTAGGCGTTGTTCGTTCATGTTATTTTTGTTTGTTTATCCCCCCTAACCCCCCTTGGAAAGGGGAGGACTGGAGGGGTGTAATTATTGATGGTTTTCTCTTGCTGCTGAATCCTAAAAACCTAACCCCCCTGCTCCGCTTCCCTACAAGGGACTCGGGGTTTCAAAGCCTCTCTCCTTGTAGGAGAGAGGTTTGGAGAGAGGTTTTTCTAAGTTAACAGACAGTTTCTAGATGGGTAGTGCTGTCAAACCTCTACCTCTAGATAGAGGCGATCGCTTAGTCTATCCCCCCTAACCCCCCTTGGGAAGGGGGGGACTGGAGGGGAGAGAGGCGATCGCTAACCTCTACCCCAGATTATCTGTGTATCCGTGGCAAAATCTGTGTCTAGCCTCTTATTCCTCTTGAGCGATCGCTAATTTCTGCCTCAACTTCATCCCAAGTTAATAACTTAGGTTGTTTGGCAAGTGCTTGAGAACGAATTTGCCATAATTTTTTACCCATATCTGTTTTAGGTTGATAAATATTTTCCTGATTTATATCCAGATTTTGTCTATAAAATTGTTCAACCAAATCTAATACTTCCTGCTGTTTTTCCACAGGTAAACTCCGCCACTTATCTAACAAAACTTGTTCTCTATTCATTGCTCCAGAAATTATTAATTTTCAAATTGTAGAACATTCAAAATTCAGTAGTAGTAGGTTGGGTTAAGCGACAGCGAACCCAACAACAAGGGTTTTCTGAGTTTACTATAGTTGAGTTTCGATACCTCAACCCAACCTACTTCTGGAAAGAGGCGATCGCTTGCTTAGTAATTTTCAAATTGTAGAACATTCAAATCTGCCAACTTCACTCTCGTACTCAGTTGCAAAATTTCGACTCCTACAACCTTATTCTCACTATTAAAATCCAAAATAACCCCTGGTTGTACTTCTTCCGACTCAATAATTTGAGATTCATCAAGGCGAAAATATAAAGTATCAGTTTCCTGATCAATTTTTAATTTCATAATTGTCTCTTAATACGTTTCACCCATATTTTGCAAAATTGCTTCAACTTGAGATTTTAACTGTGGCACATTTCGTTGAATAGCAAACCAGACAATATCCAAATCTACCTCAAAGTAATTGTGAACCAAAATATTTCTCATACCAATAATTTCTGTCCAAGGTATTTCTGGATGTTGCTCTCGAAACTCAGCAGATAAAGCACGAGAAGCTTCTCCAATAACTTGCAAATTATAAAGAAACCAAGTCTGCAGTAGTTCATTTCCTTCAAAACTTTTCCTACTCTCAAAAGCATATCTCTCAATTCGAGCGATCGCTTCCATAATATCTCTCAATTTCTCAGCATTATCTCTCATAACTCTATTGCCTCCCGTAAAACCCTTTCTCTAAGTCGTTTTCGCAAACCTTTTTCTGTCACCAAATCAACTCGACAACCCAACAATTCTTGCAACTCCATTAACAAACCACCCAAATCAAATAAACTTCTACCAACTTCCATATCTACCAAGAAATCAATATCGCTATTAGCATCAGCTTCACCCCGCGCCACCGAACCAAAAATTCGCACGTTATAGGCACCATATTTATTAGCTAATTCCAATATTTCTTGACGATAATTATTCAGAATATTTTCTACCATATTTTCAAATTCCATAGTTTGTAAAATTTCAACCAGTAGTAGGTTGGGTTAAGCGACAGCGAACCCAACCACAAGGGTTTTCTGAGTTTACTAGAGTTGGGTTTCGATACCTCAACCCAACCTACTTCTATTGGTGAAATTTCAGTCACAACAATCATAACCACCCCTTTGCAGTCAAATGCTGAATATCCTCCTGTAATTCAGGAACATCATAATGGATGCAAATGCCACAGTTAGCAATTAACCGTTGAAAACGAACCTGTGACATATTCAACAATTCTGCTGCTTTTCCCAAACTAATCTTTTCCTGCTGAAACAGCAACAAAATAATTTCTAACAAAAATTCATCTTCAGACATTCCACTCGCTTTGATAATTTCATCGGAAATAATCATAGTCATTTTTCTAGTTTCTATTAAATCGTTAATTTTTGATAATTCAAGCGATCGCCTTTAAGAGATTACTTCGGGGGGTATTAACTGTTTATAGCAGAGTTAATATAAAACATTCCCCCCTCGCAATGACAATTTCACCCTAAACTCAACAATATAAAACTAAGGAGACTCGCCAACAATTTCCAGGATGCGGTCGTAAAGAGGTTTGGCCACCCAGAAACCCGCTTGATGGATGAGTGCTTCTAGCAAAGGCTTAACTTCAGGAATCAGAGTTTGACTTTTGGCCTCAATTAAAATTCCCAAAATCCCTGTATAGGGTAAATTTAACCTAGCTGCCACCATTCGACCGCGACGTTCGTCAAGCAAAAGTTGCTCTGCTGACATCTCAACTGCCAGAGCTATTGCTTCTGCTTCTCCACGATCTAACTCATTTCGCAATAGCTCCACCAGCAGTTGGTTAGTGACTGGGGAAGTTGAAATCCAATCGTATGTTTGAACTTCAGTTGCCCCTGCCACAGGAAAAGCTGTTTCTGTCAATTCCTGGTAAACTGCGGTAGGAATAATCACCTCACCGTATAGTTGGCGTAACAAGTTGATTTGGTTAATAGAAGCTAGGTTGTTGATAGCTGAGGTATCGCTGACAACAATCATAGTCTCCCCATCTGCTGTAAATTTTTAATATCCTGTTCCAAATCTTCCACGTCATAGTGAACGGGAATTTGGCGACTTGCTAGTAGATGCTGAAAAGCGATTCTATTCATACCAGCAAATTGACTTGCTTGACCAAGAGTCAGCTTATCTTTTTGGAAAAGCATGACAGCAATTTCTTGTTTCATCTCAGATGGAGTCATTCTAGTAGCAGCCAATATTTCATCAGAAATAATAATGCTCATGGTAAGTTCCCTATTTTTTCATTATTTTAGCAGTATTTGAGGGAGGGGCAGTGGGAGCAAGATGCTCCCGTCCATAATTTCCCCTTTATATCATCTCCGGATAATTAGCGATAGAACTCCGTTTGGCTGACGCCAACAAAAAATTTTTGTTTGTAGTTAGGCTTTAGCCCGAAGTATAAGATAGGGCTAAAGCCCAACTACAAGCTTTAATTATAACTATTCAACCGGACATGATATTACTCCCATCCACAATGATTTTTGATAATTCAAGCGATCGCCTTTGAGAGATTGCTTCGGGGGGTATTAACTGTATGATACCAGAGCTAATATAAATATTCCCCCCTCGCAATGACAACTCAAGACTTACGCAAAATCAGGTACTTCTGTCATTGCGAGCGACAGCAAAGCAATCTCGAAGGTCTAAAACTCTCCTTTGAGAGATTGCTTCGGGGGGTATTAACTGTTGATACCAGAATTAGTATAGCGCTACTTGAATCGGGAATAGGGAACACTTAACTGGGAACAGTTGACTATCAAAAGGTTTCAGGATTTAGAAATGTCCTAACCTATTTGCGTAGTGCTATATCAAATATTCCCCCCTCGCAATGACAATCTTCTTTCCAGTCCCCCCCTTGAAAAGGGGGGTTAGGGGGGATCGAGAATACCCAGGTGTTGGGTTTCGATACCTCAACCCAACCTACTCCCAAATCTCTTTCAGTTTACCCAAAAGTTGTTTAGCCAACTTTTGAGTAGTGCGCGGTACGGACTTAATTTCCTCCACAATTTCCCCTACCTCATCTCTGGTAGCAACAGCCATTCTTTCTTCCATAACTTTACCAACGGCGGGCAAATCACCCGCCAATACCTTTCCCCCTTTACCACGCCAGTTCCCCCCATCATCAGGGGATTGACGATAAATGGCCTCCAATGCTGCTGCCATCAAACCCAAAGATTTTTCCTGGGTTTCCGCCTCCACAACATTACGAAATTCCACAGCTAAGGGGTCATCACTAAGCAAAAAATCTCTACCCACTTCTAACTGCATTAAATAATCCAATAAATTTTCAGCAGGTTGTAATATTTCCAGAGAAACATAACCATCAGATTCAGTTAAATCGCTCAAACAAATAAATCCCAAAATGTCGCCAAAATCCAAAGATTCATCAAAACCAACTGCCACATAAACCAGTCGATTTTCTCTGACAAATTCAGGAATTAAAAAACTTGTTTCTCCTGGTAAAACCCGCCGAAATTCTATTATGCCCAAATCGGTAATTATTACATCAGCCACATCCTCAGCCATCCGCCAAACAGGATTAAAAGAGTCAGCATTTTCTAAGTTTGTGTCAAAATCTAAGCCATTGAGAAAATCTCGCCCGATATATACTGCCAGAGTATTTAGATAAACTTCTTTTGCCCGTTTTTGAGAAATTTGTTGTTGAGCAAATTGTTCAGCTATAGCATGACTTTCTGGAGATAACGGAACTCTAAAAATCAATGATTCGGTGATACTATTCATAGTTTAAATTAGTAATTTTTTGTTGACAATTTGAACAGTTGTCATTGCGACGATAGGAAGCAATCTCAGGGATGCCGGAGATTGCTTCCTTCCACGGAGTGTAAGTCGCAATGACTTGAATATAGTAATTATCCGGATTTTATCTAATTGATAATTAGATATAGTTTTCATTATTCATTATTCAATATTATTTTCTGCAATAACTCGATCTATACATTTGAGGCATTTATTCTTCCAATTTCGATTAACAGTAGATTGATTAACACCTATTTTATTGGCAATTTCTGTTTCTGTATAACCTCGACATTTCAGCAGTAAAAATTCCCAGCAGTCAACTTTTTTAGTACAGTTGCGCAACTTATCTATAGAACCACCAAAAATAGGTAACTTATCTATAGTTTCCTGAGAAAGATCCCCTAGGTTAAAATTATCTAAATCGTTTAAGTTCTTATGGTCTTTTATCTTCTCACCCACCGTTGAATATTCTTGACCATCAGCATCATTTTTCGGTTGGTTTAAACTGACAATAATCTGCCCATCAACTTGACTTTTACCTTGCCATTGACGATATAAATTACAAGCTGTATTATAGTGGGCACGATTAAAGTAACAAATGAATAGATTACCAAGCTTATCATCAGAAATATTATCTAGTTGATCGAGAGTAATTTGATTTCTCCTACAAAAATTTGTCAGAATTTTGTCAAACTTTAAGAATGTTTCCTGTAGGGAATTATCATAAAACTCATTTGAGTCATCAAAATTAGTCTGAGAAAAACTCTTCTTAACTACTAGACCAATTGTCGGATGTTGCCAGAGCCATGTGCAAAACTTATTTTTGGCTTTATTACGAGTATCAGATTCATCACTAAGGATGTCCTTGAATAACTGACTCAAGTCTTCCAGTTTTCGATTCATTGCCTGTTGCTGTTGACTTTTTAATAGTGCTTTTATCATATTACTACTAAAATTTTAGGACAAAAAAAGAAAAAGTTAGGCCCATCAACTTTCTTGTGTGCCTTTAGTAATTACTTCTGCGATTCGATGCAAAAAGATGCAGTTTTGGAAAAATCTATAATTTCGTGGTTCATATTGCAGGGACGTTCCATGGAACATCCCTAAGAGTTTATTTATTAGTCAAACTAAGAGCTGGTAGGATAAGCAAATACTTATTAGACATCTGGTGAAAATTAAAAATCAAATCAATTATCATCCAGAAATTATCAATTACTCCCCTCTTGGGAGGGGTTAGGGGTGGGTTAAGTGTTCCCTGTTCCTTGTTCCCTGTTCCCTGTTCCCTCTTTTCTGAAGATGTCTATTGTTTTATATTCACAGTTAACTTACTTAGATTTGCACATCCCACCTCTGTCTCCACTAAAAAACCATCAAATTTATCGCATTCTGAAACTAGACAACTGACTAAATTCACAAAATAACCTGAATCAACAAAGTTCATATCTACATTGTGCATGATACAATAAACCATCTTACCCTGAATTTTTTCCACACACCATTCCCCAAGTTTGTATGCAGCATTTTTTGTTAATAAAATACTAGAAATAATATGTGGAATCTCTTCTAAAGAATCAAATACAGCAGCACTAGGAACAGAAAAATTCAGAATAGAATCATATTTAGTGATATAAAGTATTTGCTCTATTCCAGAATCCATATTAAACTTAAGCATTGCCTGTTTATCATTTAATTTAGCAATGTTCCCGCCAGCTTTTGCACAATTATTTGTAACCAAGTCTTCAAAAGATTGTTGAGCCATTTTTACCCCACTCCTAATTTATTTATTCTAGTTAATTAACTATCTGGAGAAAGGCAATTATGCGTTTTCAATAATTTAATTTTGTTTATTGGTATAGCAAGACAAAAAAGCAAAACTTGTAGGGTGCGTTAGACAGCTATAACCTAGACGGTGAAAAGCATTTAACAATCTGTCGTAACGCACCATTGAATATGTGTCAGTCCACTACTATAATGGTGCGTTACGCTGACACTAACGCACCCTACTGGACTGACACACCTTAAATGGTGCAATAAATTTTTAGGAAAAGTCTGAATGTATCAGAGATTAAGTCATTTTTCTAATGCACAGTTTTAGCTGTGTCAGTCCACTACTGGACCGACACAGCTAAAACTGTGCAAAACTTGTAGGGTGTTTTAGACGGCTAAAATTCAGACTATGAAAGATATTCAGCAATCCGTCGTAACGCACCATTGAATATGTGTCAGTCCACTACTCATAATCTACCTTAATATTTTTTTTTATTGATAACACAGAATTGCTGTATACTGGAATACTAATCCATCAGGAATCTCAAACCCAAAATCTGAAAATTACATGACAGCATCTCCCAATCAAAACCCAGAAACAAACCCACATATTCTCAACCCTAACGGTGCAGAAATCATTCTCGGTGCAGAATCTTCCGATTCTTTAGTTGTACCACTCAAACCCAGTACAACCACAATGTTCGGACCTCGTGGCGCTTGCCTCATCTCCGAAACAGGTCCCTTATGGGTAGCTGACACCGGACATCATCGGTTATTGGGATGGCGACAACGCCCTGAAACTGATGGGCAACCAGCAGACTGGGTTATCGGGCAACCAGACTTTTCTCAAGAGGGGCAAAACGCCAACGGTCAAACAACAGCAGCAACCGTTAGTGTTCCCACTGGTATTTGTGCTTATGGGGAAGGGTTGGCGGTGGCAGATGCTTGGAATCATCGGGTGTTAATTTGGAAAGAGTTACCAGAAGATAATAATGTTCCTGCGGATATCGTTTTAGGTCAAGCAGATTTTTCTGAAAATGAACCCAACCGAGGCAAGTCGGAAACTGCTGCCGACCGAATGCACTGGCCTTATGGTGTTATCTGTCATCAAGGTAAACTCTGGGTGGCGGATACGGGCAACCGTCGCGTTTTGATGTGGGAGAAGTTACCAGAGATTAATGGGCAACCTGCTGATTTGGTATTGGGGCAAGCAGATATGAATTGTCGGGATGAAAATGGTGGCGGTGAGGCAACGGCGGCGAGTATGCGTTGGCCTCATGCGATTACTTTTTGGGGCGAACGTTTGGTTGTGACAGATGCTGGCAATAACCGAGTGATGATTTGGGATGGTATCCCTACTGAGAATAATCAACCTTGTTATGTGGTTGTTGGTCAATCTCAATTTGATACAGTACAGTTAAATCAGGGGGTTTATTTTCCTTCTGCTGTTAGTCTGAGTATGCCTTATGGTGTTACTGCGGTTGGTGAATGGTTGATTGTTGCTGATACTGCTAATTCTCGGTTTTTGGGTTGGCGGGATGTTGTGGAAATGGGAACTCCGGCGTTAGCATTGACTGGTCAACCTGATTTTAAAAGTAAGGCTGAAAATGCTTTGAGTTTGTATCCGACTCGGCAAAGTTTGTGTTGGCCGTATGGGATTTCTGTTTGTGGCAACACTGCTGTTATTGCTGACTCTGGAAATAATCGGGTTTTGTTATGGTCTTTGAATTTATCTTTAACCTTTTGATACTTATAAAGAAACTAAAAAAACCGGGTTTGTTTTAGATGTCTCACTATACTAATATCATGTTCGGTTAAATAGTTATTATAATTAAAGTTCGTAGTAGGGCTTCAGCCCTACTACAAACATAAACTAAACTTTAAGTGATTATCCGCAATTCGTAGCTCCCCCAGAGGAAGTACATGATATAACATCTGCTCGCACAAACCAGGTTTCTATAACTTTTGTCTTTTTTATTTTGACCTTTGGCTTTAAATGTCAACTCAGCAAATAATAGATTAACTTAGATATCTGAATACGCCTATGAGAATTAAACATGATCCAACAGCCCAAACCTCAATATTCTCTAGCCTGGATTGGTAAAATTGCTGAAGTGCCCAAACAAGAATGGGATACCTTGGCCCAACCCCTCAAAACTCCCTTTCTAGAATGGGACTGGCTCCACAATATGGAAAAATCTGGTAGTGTGGGTGGTAGAAGTGGATGGCTACCGCAACATTTAACAGTATGGCGAGACAGACAACTCATAGCAGCAGCACCACTATATATTAAGGGGCACAGTCAGGGTGAATTTGTCTTTGACCATCAATGGGCCGAAGTTGCCTATCGCATAGGTATTGAATATTACCCGAAGTTATTGGGAATGTCGCCTTTTACTCCTGCTGAGGGGTATAGATTTTTGATTGCTCCTGGGGAAGATGAGGATGAAATAACGGGTATGATGGTTAGTGAGATTGACCATTTTTGCGATCGCCACAATATTTCTGGATGTCATTTTCTCTATGTCGATCCAGAATGGCACCCTATTATCAAACGTAATGGTTTTACCAATTGGCTCCATCATAGCTACATTTGGCAAAATCATGGTTATGAAACTTTTGACGACTACCTGAAGGTATTTAATGCTAACCAACGTCGTAATATTAAGCGGGAACGTAAAGCGGTAGGAAAAGCTGGTTTACAAATGCAGACTTTAACTGGGGATGAGATACCGAAAGCGCTGTTTTCTAAGATGTATACTTTTTACGAGAGTACCTGCGATAAGTTTGGTTGGTGGGGGAGTAAATATCTGACAAAGCGATTTTTTGAACAGTTACATCACGACTTTCGCCATCGAGTATTATTTGTGGCAGGTTATAGTGAAGAAGACGATCGCTTCCCAGTAGGAATGTCATTTTGTATTACTAAGGGCGATCGCCTTTACGGACGTTACTGGGGTAGTACTTATGAAATAGACTGTTTACATTTTGATGCTTGTTATTATGCACCGATAGAATGGGCGATCGAGCATGGTATTAATAGTTTTGACCCTGGTGCTGGAGGACGACATAAAAAACGCCGTGGTTTTCCTGCCACACCTAACCATAGTATGCACAGATTTTATCATAATCGTTTGTCAAAAATATTTTTATCTTATATTGGGCAAGTGAATGAAATGGAGCAGCTAGAAATGGATAGAATTAATGAAGATTTACCTTTTAGTCAGGGAAATTCTTAAAAGGTAAGGCAGAATTTCAACAATTAATAATTAACAGTTAATAATTAATAATTACCTCTTCTTACAAAGGAGAAGAGGATTTCTTAAGAGGAAAAAATTACTGTGCCTTCTCTTTGTTCTTCTAACTGCTAAAATATTCTTGATTAGCTATTTCACTTAAACGTTTAAGGATGCGGAGTACATCAAAAAGTTCATTACCAGGATTACGGATAGCTAACATTTTTGATGTGGCATATTGGGGAATTTCTGTTTTGACTAGCTTGACAAAAATGAAACTACCACCTGTAACAATTAAACCATAATTAGGATGTTCAACATGGGGACTAGCTAAGAGATAAGTTAATAGTTGAGCCAGACCAGCTTCTATGGAAAACTCGGCTCTTTTTGATTCAATAATCATTACCCATAGATTTTCTTTCAGAACAAGAGTATCTATTCGACCTCTAATAATTACTTCTTTATCTGCCAGTTCTAGATTAATAGATTGTTCAGAACGAATATGATAGGGGTAAAGAAAAAATTTCCCGATAAACAAAATCGGATCGACTATTGCCATTCTGACAATATCTTCTAAAAAAGGTGGATATTCTAATAAGTTAAAATATCCTTCTTGAACTTGATTTAGTAGTTCTTTTTCCAAGTCACTAATCTCTGGCAAATCATCTTGCCATTCTCGAAAAAATTGTTCATCTCTGACTAATTTTAAGCCAAAGTTATCTGATAGATAACGCAGACTTACTTCTTGGGATTGAATAGTTTGAATCATATTCTTGAGACTAGGGAGTAGGGTTTTACCAAATAATATCATGTCCGCTTGAATAGTTAGAGCTTGCTGAATAAATATAGAATCCTCAAAATACTAAATTTTTATTCACTTTTTGGGATTTTCCCTCACTACCAGGCTGGAAAAATGCAGAAAAATTAACACTTGCAACTATTTCCTATTCCCTTTTCTCTTAATTTTCATAAACTAAATTTCCCGTCACATAAGTAGCTTTAACTGCCCCTTCATTCCCTAATATCATCAGAGTAAATAACTCATCAACAATATCAGTTAATGAATCAGGATTATTTCGAGCATTCCGCAACTTTAATAATGGAGTTACCTTTGTATCTATAACAACTAAATCTGCTTCTTTTCCTGCCTCAAAATTCCCAACTTTATCCTCTAGAGATAGAGATATTGCTCCTCCTAAAGTAGCCAGATAAAAAGCTTTCAAAGATGATAAATTTTGCCCCTGTAATTGAGAAATTTTATAAGCATCATTCATCGTTTTAAATATTGAAAAGCTAGTACCACCTCCCACATCTGTACCTAAACCAACTTTGACTGGATTATTTTCAGATTTTGCTCTGTTTACTGGGAATAAACCACTGCCTAAAAATAGATTTGAAGTCGGGCAAAATGCAATAGTTGAACCAGCTTCTGACAGTCTCTCAAATTCAGAATCGCTGAGATAAATACAGTGAGCAAAAATTGATTTATCGGTTACTAAGTCAAACTTTTCATAAACATCTAAATAGTCTTTGCTATTAGGAAAAATTTGAGCAACTTTCTCAACTTCTGACTGCTGTTCGGATAAATGAGTATGTACATAAACATCTGGAAACTCTTGTTTCAGAACTCCAGCTAGATGTAATTGTTCTGATGTAGAAGTAATAGCAAACCTGGGAGTAATAGCATATAGAAGTCTACCTTTACCATGCCATTTTTTAATCAAACTTTTGCTATGTTGGTAACCAGTTTCTGGAGTATCCATCAAATAATCTGGAGCATTCCGATCCATGAGCATTTTACCAGCAATTATGCGCATATTTCGTAGTTCTGCTTCTTCAAATAAAGCATCGACTGACTGAGGATAAATTGTAGTTAAAACTAAGGCAGTTGTCGTACCATTTTGTAAGAGTTGGTCAAGAAAAAATGATGCTATTTTTTGAGCATAGTTTTTGTCTTTAAATTTTCCTTCTGCTGGAAAAGTATATTTATCTAACCATTCCAAAAGTTGTCTACTAGAGGAAGCAATTATTTCTGTTTGAGGATAATGGATATGAATATCGATAAATCCTGGTAAAATTAGCATTCCTGGATAAGAAGTAACAGGGATTTCAGCATATTTATGCTTTAATTTATTGTAGGTATCTAGTTCTTGAATTATTCCTCCAGAGATAATCATTAAACCATCATTGATATACCGAATAGTTTCTAACTCTGAGTAATAAAACGGATCATTAATAAAATCTAGAAATGAACCTCTAATTGCTGATGTTTTGAGATTTGTATTTTGAGTCATTTCAATTCCCTTCCTAAATCTAAATCATTGGTTTGCGACCGTATATGTAGAAAGTCGTTATATCATTCCAGATACCTTGGTCAGTTTGTAACACTTTTAATTCATTTTCAAACTCTAGTTTAGCTTGTTTCAATTGCTCTGTTGAAAGCTGTGATAAAGGATGAGGATATTGCCCTGGTGCAGGATGAGAAGTTCCAGACCACATTTTTTGTGCTTCTTCTAAACTAATATAATTACCATCTTGTTCCACTTGAATTTCAATTGACTCAAAATTCGCTTTTTTAAGCAGGTCTTGACATTTTTCAACTGTTCCAGTTGGTTTACTCATCAAATATGAAATACCATATTTTTCCAGAATTTTTTGTGTAATAACTCCACCAACAAAAGCCGTTTCAGCAAAAGCTTGAATTCCTAGAATACCCCCTGGTTTGAGAAATTTACGCCAAAGAAGCAGAGACTTAATTAGATCGGACATCCAAATAAATGCAGATGCACAAAAAATCCGATCAAAATGATTTTCTGGAAAATCAATATTTTCAGCATCAGCTAGTAAAAATTCTAGATTATTTAGACTCATAGTTTTTGCTTTATTTTGGGCTTGAATAATCATTCCAGGTGCAATATCAATCCCAATTACTTTTCCTGTTTCACCCATTAATTGAGCTGCTGCAATAGCACAATGACCAGTTCCTGTGGCAATATCTAAAATTTTTTGACCGGGATTTACTTGTCCATGTTCAACTAAATGATTGGCAATTCTCCAGTGCCAATGACTATTATCATATCTCTCACTTCTTCTAGTATATAAGTCTGCTATTTCTTGTTTATAATTATTTAAGTTAAGTTGATTCATAAAAAAATCTCAAATTAATTGTGACAAAAATTTTAATTATAATATTTAATTTTGACTAACTACAATAAAAATTATCCTATATATTAATTTACTATAAGTTTTTCTAAGAAGACCTCTAGTTAGGCAATAACTTCTACTCAAGGATCGGAAATAATTTATATTGGACTAAGTTTTTCCTTCCCATCCTACTCGACTGTTTCACCTAAAATAGTGCATTAGGGAGTAGGGGAGCAGGGGAGTAGGGAAGTAGAGGAGAAAGATTGTTGTTGGGTTTCGTCCCTCAACCCAACCTACATCTATTGCAATATTTAAGATGAAACAGCAAAATTGTAGGGTGCGTTAGACGGCTTAAGTTAAGACTATGAAAGGAATTAAGCAATCCGTCGTAACGCACCATTTTAGCTGTGTCGGTCCACTACGGAATGCTCCGCAAACGACCGCTTTTTCTCCATGAATGGAGAGGCTTTATACCTGAATTTTTCGGTAAAAAAATTATTCCTACAAGATAAAATATATTTAAACTTTTCCCCTACTCCTTACTACCACTACTGACCAAAAAATAAGGTCTCAAACCTCCCATTTTAAGAGTATGAAAAAAATCAACTTCAGTATTTCAAACCTCTGTACTGATAACTCATAACTGAAATGAACTAACTATTTGAATCATAAATATTTAACTAGAAATAATATTTTTCCAGAAGAGACTATTTTTTTGTTTAACTTATCTGTTAAAATTAAATAATATTCGGCTATTCTATTATAGCTGAACTTTAGTCAAAATATTGAATTCAGTAAGGGTTAACAATTGTGGGATTCAAAATCGGTTTGTTGGGATTAGGTACAGTCGGTACAGGGACAGCAAAAATTTTGCTATCCCCACAAGGTCGCCATCCTTTAATTCAGGAACTGGAGATATACCGAGTGGGAGTGCGCGATGTATCCAAAACTAGGGATATAAATATATCTCCAGATATTTTAACAACAAATTTAGAGGCGATCGCTACTGACCCAGATGTAGACATAGTAATAGAACTCATCGGTGGGTTGGAACCAGCAAGAAGTCTGATTCTAAAAGCTATCGAACATGGTAAACACATCGTTACCGCCAACAAAGCTGTCATCTCTCGTTACGGTCCAGAAATTTTTGAGGCAGCTAACGCTAAAGGTGTTTATGTCATGTTAGAAGCAGCAGTGGGAGGCGGTATCCCAGTCATTCAACCTCTCAAAGAATCTCTGGGAGTAAATCGCATTCATTCTGTAATCGGTATTATCAACGGAACTACTAACTACATCCTTACCAGAATGCAAAAAGAGGGAGCAGATTTTGCAGATGTTCTAGCTGATGCTCAAAAGTTAGGTTACGCAGAAGCAGACCCCACTGCTGATGTGGAAGGGTTGGACGCCAAAGATAAAATCGCCATTCTTGCTTCTCTTGCTTTTAGTGGTCGAATAAAATTAGAAGATATCCACTGCGAAGGGATTCGTCAAGTAACCGCAGCAGATATTGCCTATGCGGATAAACTAGACTTCGTAATTAAATTATTAGCGATCGCCAAGCGAGACCCCAATAATACCAACTCCAGCACAGAGGAACTACAACTAAGAGTACATCCTACTCTAGTTCCCAAAACTCACCCCCTTGCCAGTATCAACGATGTTTACAATGCTATTCTGATCGAAGGAGAACCCATCGGACAAGTGATGTTTTTTGGCCCTGGTGCTGGTTCTGGTCCGACTGCAAGTGCCGTCGTTTCCGATATTATGAGTATTGCTGCTATCCTGCAAACGGAAACCGAACCTATTCCCCACCCATTATTAAGTTGTACCCACCAACATTATTGTGAAACAGCACCGATGACCGAACTTGTCACCAGATTTTATGCTCGTTTCCTTACGAAAGATAACTCTGGTGTCATTGGTAAACTTGGTACTTGTTTCGGTAAGCATGATGTCAGTTTAGAATCTGTGGTACAAACAGGAATACAAGACCAACTTGCAGAAATAGTTGTTGTTACCCATGATGTAAGAGAAGGTAACTTCCGGCAAGCATTAGAGGAAATTCAATCATTAGATGTTATTGATAGCATTCCTAGTGTTTTGAGGGTCTTGTAGAAACAAAAAAATCAGATGGAAATTAAACACCAACTTAGACAGGACTTACGCATGAGGTAGGAAAAACTACGATTTGAGATTGCTTCCCTGTCGGTCGCAATGACAAAAATACGTTGTACTGCGTAAGTTCTATTAGAAAAACTTAACTTGAAAATAGACTTCTCCGAAATTTAATCTCAAACCTTTGTAATGAAGAGTAAAGCTTAGTTTCTGGAGATGTCTAATGAAAAGAATGATCAAAAAGTTCTTCAGATGGTTACCCATTACTATAGGGGTTTGCTTATTGTTGGTGGCGACTAATCATGCGTCTCCTCGTTCTCCTGTTGTTAAAGAGAATATGCAGGGTATTTGGATGACCAATGTTGCCACAGCATTTCTACATCACACCACATTCTTAGATGAAATCCTACATCACCTTTCTCTTTCAGGATATGACCGTGTTTACTTTAGTGTTTATGGTTTAAAAGGAACGCTCTACCCGACTTCTCACAGTTCTACTCACTTTCTATTGCGTCCTCCTTTGACTAATCCTCTCAAAGCAGCAGTGCAAGAATCTCGTCGTCAAGGATTAAAGCCTTATGCCTGGTTTGAATATGGTATGATGCTTTATCCTGGAAATACTATTGCTAAGAAACATCCAGACTGGTTACTTAAAACAGTAGAAGGGGAAACTGTAGAAGATGGAAATGTTTGGCTAGATCCAACTCATCCAGAAGTTCAAGAATATATCTTAGGTCACATAGATGATATTTTGAAAATCAAAGGGTTAGAAGGAATTCAACTAGACGATCATTGGGCTGTTCCCAAGACTTTTGGTAATAGTAATCAACGTCAGGCGTTAACAAAGTTAACCCAAAAGGTGTATAGTCACATTAAAGCTAAAAATCCCCAACTCGTGGTTAGTCTTTCCCCTAACCCTTACAACTTTGCTGTCTCAAAATACAATCAAGATTGGTTGTCGTGGGTGGAACAAGGCATAGTAGATGAAGTAGTATTGCAGGTTTATCGCCCAACACCAGAAGCGGTAATAGCAAGTTTATCAAATTCTGGTATTTACACTGCTTCTTATTATGTGCCAGTTGGAGTTGGTCTCTCAGCAACCTGGAATGTTGTTCCTTTCTCACTTAATACAGTAGAAAAACAGGTTGAAGCAGTTAAGCAACAAGGCTATGGTTATTCGATCTTTAGTTGGGAATATTTGGTATTACGTCGTTTAGCACAGTTTTTTTGACAGAGGAGGAAGAGTATCCAGCTTTTAAGGGAATTAGCGATCGCTAACTTTCGTAAGCATTCAGCAGTCAGCTTGAAAGTTTGAAACTATTTGTGACAGCTTTAAAGTAAATTGGTATAAATTGGTTTCCGTTGCTTTAACCTCCTGGGTTCCCTCCACCAGGAACTCCACCACTTCCAGTTGCTCCAAAATGTCCTTCATTAAACCATTCAGATTTAATTAGAGACCACCAAGCAGCGGTAAGTCCAGCTAAAACATAGTCGTAGGGAAGCCATCCATAACCTTTAACTCCCCAGTCCTCTCCCCAAGAGTTCCGAATTAAAAATGCACCTTCGGAATATTTTTTGCGGTCAGCACATTGGATATACTGGAAATCATCGTAACCAACTGCAACAATTGTATGTCCTCCAACTACTTTATCGCTTTCTGGATCTGGAAACGGAATATGACCAGGGTCATTTGAGTCATCATAGACAGAGCGATACATTGTGAATCCAAATATACAAGGGAAGCCAGCAGCTAGAACAGCTTTAATTTGAAACAGCAAAGTTTCTTTTTGAATACCTGCATAATCTAAAAGAAAGTATTTGAGTGACTTATAGTTTTGAGCATAGGCATAACAGTATGCAGGAGGTTCTTCGTTTACTTTATCTTCATCATAAGACCAAGAATCTTCCGGTGGGACACCGTATAATGCAAGTGCTTTCATTGTTTCTCGTATAGATGAGCCCACATCTTCGGTAACATTCATTTTGTTACGTGCAGCTTTGTATAGAAATAAAGGAGAGGCATCTATTTTCTTGTTAAAAGCTCTATTGACAAAGTACTCATATAATGAAATGGCTGCAAACGCTGTACATGAATTTAGTGAACCTTGGTCTCTAACTGGACAACACCAAAAGCTCAAATCTACAAGACTAGGAAGAAGACTATATTGCTTTTTATTTGTATCTTGACAATTAGATTTAATTTTTTTTAAAACATCATTATCAACAATTGGAATACTTAGCTCTAAGGTTGGGAAAAGTTCTGAATTTTCTGAGTCTGAATTTTCTGAGTCTGAATTTTCTCCATAATCAATTTCAAACAAATCCTGCTTATCAAATATATTTATATTCGATTGACTTGCCTCATTTGTTTGAATTTCGTCTTCAAATTTTTTAATTTGTTTCTCAAAGTGATTGAAATATTTTGTTATTAGAAAACATAAAAATATCTGGCTCTGATATTTATCCTCATCTTTAGAGTTGTTTTCCACTTCTTCTTCAGGTGACTCTATCTGATCTTTAGAGTTGTTTTGCATTTCTTCTACAAGTGACTCTATCTGCATTTTCAGAAGATGCAGTGATTTTTGAATTGCAGCTTCAGCTAGTCCAGCTAATTGATTGTCTTCGTCACTGATTTCGAGATTAGAATTGTCTAAAAATAATAAAGCATTTTCAAATTTATTCAAACCTTCTTCTATCAATTCTTCAAATTTTTTATTTTTAAACTGTGCTAAGGGATATAACATTTTTATAGCACTGGAAACTATTGGCTCAATTAAATAAGAATCACGGAATGCTTCTATTATTTCCGGGTACAGAAAGGGTTTGTTATTATTTTTGCTTTTAATTTCTGACCACAAATCTTTTGAAGCCTCTGTTTTTAATTTTTCCAGTGGACTTATGCTGAAATTAGGATTTAAGAAGCTTTTTATAGTAGCTTTATTTATAGTTATTTTAGATGAATCATCGGGGATGTCTAGTGTTGAATCATTATTTTGACTTTTATATTCATCATATTTTTTGATAATGCCTTGAAAAACTCTTTTATATTCGTCGTTTAACCGATTCTTAAAAAAATCTGTTTCTCCAACTCCAATTTTTTCTAAAAAATCTTGTTCAAAAATAATGGGATATAATTTATATTTTGTGGATTTTGAAATCTCGTAATTTTCTTGATATTCTTTATATATATTTTCTACAGCTTTTTTAATAAGAAAATCTAATAATGTATCAATGGCTATACTTGGTATTAACGAAGTTACAGAAACAAATCTAATTTTTGAGATCAGCTTATTGTTTAAAGATATACTATTGTTATACTGATAATCCGATGATGTTTGTTGTTTTTTATCTTTAGAAAAGTGCTCATTTAAAGTCATATAAGTTTCTAATCCAAAAATACCGTCTTGTTGGATATTTTGGTTTTCCTGGAATTTTTTTACAAGTGTTTGAGTTGTTAAATCATAATTTTCTTTCCTCATCCACTTAAAAACTTCTTGGGCTTTCGTAAAATCGACTTCCTGCTCTCCAGTCTTTTTAGTTTCTTGTTTTTCTATTTTTAAAAGACTGAGATACTTTTTGAGTTCGAGTATTTGCTGTCTAGATAGGTTGTTTTGATCGGGTACTTTGTTAATCAGTTCATTTTCTGGAAGAAATGAATATCTAAAAACTTTATGTACTTTAACTTTAATAAAGATAATCTCGTCGAAGATTTCATTTTTTAATTTATCTATTATATTCTGAGTATTTTTTTCGTTTTTACTAGATATTGGAACTTCATTGGTAGTATCTTCGGGAGTATCTTGACTTTTTTCTTTTAACTGTTCTTTAATTGTCTTCAGTTCTTTAATTGTCTTCAGTTCATTATTCATTTCCTCTATTAATTTAAGTAAATTGCTCGCTTGTTTTTCAACTAAAGCTGTCTTTTCTTCTACTTTTAATCTAACATTTTTTTCATTACCAATAGAATAGTCACGTAAATCTGGATATTCTGGAATCCAGCCCAGTCCTCTATCCTTCCAGTTTTTATTTGGCATTTTTTTCTCCTCTATTATTAAATGAATAACACTTTTATGGTTATTAAATCTTTGAGAAAAGTATTTCAGGAATAATTAATTGGCTTAAATAAATAGGTAGGCATTAAAATTAGTTAAATCCCTATCTAACAAAATGTAAACGTCTCCTCAGCTCAAAAAACCCTGATTAAAGCTTGTAGTATTGCTTTAGCCCCAAGTTATAGATATTATTTTATAGGCTAGACCAATACTACAAACAAAAACTTTACAAAAAGTAATTGTAATTATCCTAAAATGATATTAGTCACCTTTAAATATCATTACAAATATCCTTCGGAGCATTAGGATTATTTTTCAGATAGTCACTCAACCAATTACATCCATACTTTATAAATCCATCCAAGGTTAAATTCTCAACATTCCATAGAAGTGCAATCTTATCTGAACTAGCACTGGCAAGCATCTTACCATCAGGGCTAAACTTCACAGAGCTAACTGCCTGGTTATGCCCTAATAGGGGGGTGATTAATGTGCCATTGAGCTTCCAGACTCTTATTGTACCATCATCGCTAGCGGTAGCAATTATTTCTTGATAAGGATTAAAATCCATGCCCCCAATTGCAGCAGTATGACCGTTAAAGTCCAAAGGAGAACTGAGAAGAACGCCATCTAGATTCCATAATTTCACAGTTTGGTCTTCACCAGCAGTTGCAATAACCTGCCCATCAGGACTGAAGCGAATGCTGTAGGCTGAGAATGGATTGTGTGCTTCCCAGCTATCTAAAGAATTTCCATCAGAATTCCAGAGTTTCAAGTATCCATCCTGATCCACAGAAGCAATCTTCTTGCCATCAGGACTGAAACTTACATCCATAACGGCATTCTTATGTCCTGTAAGTGTTTCAAGTTCCTGTCCCTGTAAATTCCAAAGCTTTACAGTCTGATCTCTACTACTAGAGGCAATTATCTCGCCATCTGGACTGAAAGCGAGGTTCACTACAGAATCATTATGCCCTGTGAGTGTTTGAAGTTCCTGTCCCTGTAAATTCCAAAGTTTGATTGTTTTGCCGTAACCGTTAGAAGCAATCTTTTTGCTATCTGAACTGAAATGAGCCTTCAAAACGGCTTCATCATGTCCTTGAAATGTTTGAAGTTCCTGACCATGTAAATTCCAAAGTTTGACCGTTTTGTCTGCACTAGCAGTTACCAAAATATTATTTTTAGGGCTAATGTCGATACCGTAAACTTCACTTTTGTGCCCAACAAAATGAGTCAGCAAATCATTTGAAGGCCAAATTTTGACTTTTCTGTCATTGCCTGCAGATATAAGAGTTTTGCCGTCTCGACTAAAATTAACACTGTTGACTCGATCTTTATGTCCTTCTAAAGTTTCTAATAGTAAACCGTCTTTACTACGCCGTAGTTGTACTTTTCCATCTTGATATGCAGTAGCAATAGTTTGACCATCTGGACTAAAGCTTACATATGTAATTGCAACTGAATCTTTGTTATTCACGGGGGGAAACACTGGTTCTTTAGTTTTTTTATTCCAAAGGATGAGTCTTTTGTCTTTTCCAGCAGAGGCAATAGTTTGTCCATCAGGACTAAAACTAACACTCATTACTTTATCCGTATGTCTAGTGAAAGTATCAAGTAAATTACCTTGGATATCCCATAGTTTTACTGTATTATCAGCACTAGCAGTAGCTATTGTTTCACCATCTGGACTAAAGCTGATTCTGAAAATTTCTCCCTTATGACCTTTTAAATCCTTCAGCAAAACACCATCTAGTGTCCAAAGCTTTGCTATTTGGTCAGCACTAGCGGTAGCTATTGTTTTACCATCTGGACTAAAACTAACACTCCAAACAACATTTTCATGGGCATTGAAAGTATTTAAAAGCTCTCCTTGTTTATTCCAGAGTCTGACAGTCTTATCTCTGCTAGCAGTAGCAATAGTTTGACCATCAGGACTAAAACTTACATCCACAACATCTGCTGTATGTCCTTCCAATGTAACAAGTTCTTTACCATCAGTACTCCAAAGTTTAGCTGTGTTGTCGAAACTTGCGGTGGCAATAGTTTGATCGTCGGGACTATACTTGACTTGCTGAACAAAACCTTGATGATTTTCTAAGCGGTTGCTTTCTCTTACCCAGTAAATTGCACTCAATGCTTCCATAACTTCTAGTTTGAGCTTGGCATCATTTCTCCACCAAATGGAATTTTTCAATTTCTTACCTGCTCGCAAAGCACCAATCAACGGATCAAAGGAATATCGATTTGAGGTAAAAAGTGCTTTAGAGGATGCACTGAGAGCTTGAATCTCACTCTTTATTGAATTCTGCCATTGCCACCCAGCTATTCCAGCTAAACTCAAAGCTATAAAGGAAAAAGCACTCAACCCAATAATTGTCAGTTGTCGCCTACGTTCCCGCTCTTTTTTCTCCCTATCCCTTTCTTTAAAACTAACCTGAATAAAATTTCGCTCTTCCTCTGTCATCTCCCCCCCACGTTTACGCAACCAATCTTCCGCCACACTCAACCGCACACCCCGCAATAACCCTCCCAGATCATTGTTATTCTTTTTCCACTCCCGTAATGTCACCTTCAACCGTTCTTGCCATGTCCTAAACTCACGGTTAGCATCGATCCACCCCTGCAAAGTTCCCCACTCTCGAATTAAAGCTTCATGTACCACCTCTACCGTATCTTCTTCTTCCCGCCTCCCCGTCACCACCAACCGCGCTTGATACCCCGCCAAATAACTCACCAAATTCCAATTATCTTCCCCCACTTCTCCACGAGTAGCAACACGCCGAGTATCTTCTGTACCTTCCCCCGGACGTACTAACTGGAGAAATATTCGCTCTGCCTGTTTTTTCTCTGTCTCTTTTAATTGTTGAAAAATTTGTTCTGCATGATTAGCGATCGCTTTTTTTACCCCTCCTATTTCTTCATAAGCATGATGAGTTAATACTCGGTTTTCTTGTTTTGACCACAACCTAGTCAAAGCAAATTCTAATAATGGTAAATTACCCGGTTCTTCTCCCACATCATCCAAAATTCTTTCCGTTAATTTTGCCTCTAATTGTACCTCTGATTTTTGAGCAGGTAATTCAATTGCTTGTTGTAACTCTTCCCGTTTCATCGAACTAAGTAACTGTGGCGTATATTCCTGCAAAGCATCTCGAAACGGACGATAAGAAAGCACATATCCATAAAAATCAGCCCGCAAAGTTAAAATAAGTTTGACATTTTCTTCCCGAATAGCTGTTAACAATACCTCAGCAAAACGTTCCTGTTTTTCCTTTTCCCGACAAAGGGTATATAATTCCTCAAATTGGTCGGCAATTAACAATAATTGTTGACCATGATTACGTTCTAAAATGCGATTAACTACCTGTGACAAAGTGATTCTACCTTCCTGCATATCCCTAGCTAATCCCGTTGCCTCCCGTAATTTTTGCGTTTCACCAGCTTCCGGTTCCAATTGTCCAACCAACACAAAAGCTAAAGATAAAAACGGTTCTTTCCCAGGCAAAAATGACTCAATCAACCATTTTTTTTCTGTTCTCAATTGAGGAACTAATCCCGCATATACCACAGAAGATTTACCACTACCACTAGGTCCAACTACAGCAATTAAAGGTTGTTTATGAGTAACTTCAACTAACTTATTAACAAACTTTTCTTGCCCAAAAAAGAAGTCAGAATCTTCCTCTTGAAAAGCAGATAAACCTTGATAGGGATTAGGGGGAATTACATCATCCTCAGTAATTAAATTCTCATCATTTATAGAAGTATCAGTTAAATGTTTTTTCTTTAAAATGGGAGTTTTATCTTCTAGATAACTCATCATTTGGGAGCAACCTAATTCATAAGCTTCCTCCACCTCATAATCAGCAGCAAGAGCATCATAAAAAGCCACAGCAAAAGCCACAGCAGCATTATCTCCCACCGCCTTATTCATCCCAATAACATAATTAACATATTGACTAATAGCCTCCGCTTGTACTTCTGAATAACAGGCATTTAAAAGTACACATTCTACACTTTTTTTAGCAAACAATTTAAACATACTAGCCAGAGCATCTGTCTGAACTAGCACCATTTGTCCCGTGTCATCTTCGAGAACAATACCATCTTGTCCCGCACCATGTCCACAAAAGTGAACGATATGAGGTTGATAATCTAAAATAGCTCGATAAAAGTCACGGACACGAACAGCCCATTTTTGTTGTAATTGAAATTTGTCCCGTTTATTAGCTCGGTGTAACCCTTCGTCTATTTCTCGTATTTCTTGGTCTAATCTTAAGGGGGCAGTATTTTTGGGATTAGCTGCGAGGATGAGGATAGTTTTGGGATTGGAATTATTGGTCATTTTAGTTATCAGTTAGCCTCCTCTGGAGGAACTTCGTTAACAGCGATCGGTATCTCCTGCTGTATTGCGAGATTTAAGACTCTAATTTTTCGGTCATTAAATTATTTTTTAATAAAATTGAAATCATTCCAGTGTAAATTAGAGCTTCACTAATCTTAGGTAAGCGATCACTAATCTTTCTATCTTTAAATAAATTTTGTCTAATAGGGCAAATATATAGCAGTTTTCATTCACATAGAATATAACTATCAGGTCTGTAACTTATCAAACTTCAAATATACTTATCTTGTTTCTGTAATCTACCTTTATGAAAACCGCTATAAATATGCTACCCTAATATTTGAGCTTTTATTCTTCACTCATAATTTTAGGAACTTTAAAAAAGTCCCCATCTTGTTCTGGAGCGCAGGAGAGAATTTCTTCTCGGTTAGGAAAAGGTTCCAAACGATCGTCACGAGTAATATTACTAACATCAATTGCCCTAGTAGTAGGAGGCACAGTTTCCGTCTCTAACTCACTCAACTGTTCAAAATATTCGAGAATACTACTTAACTGAGTAGTAAATTTTTCTTCTTCTTCTGGTTTGAGTTTTAATCTAGCTAAATGTGCAACTTTACGCACTTGTTCATTGTCTATAATCATCAGTAACTTTTCCTATTTTCAAAACTATAAAATTCTGGCGTGATAGATGACTAAATTTAAGTTTTAATTTGGAGGCGTTTGTTGTTTTTTGTCTGCTTTACCCCCAAATCTACCTTGTCTACTTTCCCACCTTGTAAGCTACTCCCTATTCCCTACTCCCTACTCCCTAATTAGAAAAATACATCTTTATTTGAACGCCCAGTAGTTTTCAACCAGTTTTGAGCTTCAATATAATTATTAGGAGCTAAACTAATTGCCTGTTTCCAATATTCTGCAGCTTTATCAAACCAGCCATCCGCTTCTTCTGAGTTACCTCTTTCTTTTGCCTGTTCTCCTCTATAATGAAAAACAACAGCAATATTATTTAAAGCTTGAGGCATTCTGGGATTATTTTCTAATGCTTCATGATAATATTCCAATGCTCGATCGTGTTCCCCATTACTAGCATGAATTAAGCCTATATTATAAAGAATATAACTCCGGTCATTAGGGTCCTCTTCTAATTTTAAAGCTTCATAATAATTGTCTAAAGCTTCAGCATATTCTCCATCAGCTTGTGCCGACATTCCATCACGATAATAGGCAAAAGCTTCTTTAGCTTGATAATTTGTTGGTAGTAGCTTCAAAATCAAATCTGCCATAACCGTAAATGACTTGTCAATGAAATTATCATTACGTTGAGTTCTGGGCATATTACAACTCTATATTCTCAGGTACATAAACTAGAGTAGAACAATTTTGAAAAGTATGTGCAACTTCTTAGAAATATCGGCCAAAAATTTATCTAATTAATAGACCTCTCCAATAATAAAAAATAAAGTAAATTATAGCACATAAATTATCAATTCTTTCCCCCTACTCCCTACTCCCTCAATACTTATATTGACAATCTGTTAAATATTTTGCCCATACATAACCTTCTATTGGACGAATAATTCTTGTCCAATTTTCACCTTCACTACCATCAGTAACTCCAATAGCCACTACTGTATCATTTTCCAGGATGCCAATTACTTCGCCATTTGGTCTATCTCGGACATTCAGAGGTGAATCAGTTGGGTCTGATACTGTACAATAACCAATAGGAGTTTGAGCCAGTTGATATTTTGGAGTTGGCACAATCTTTGTTTTAGGGGTAACAGCTAGGACAACTGTATTAAAGCCTAATAAACATAGAGAAGCACAAGCAGCATTTATTAGATATTTTTTCCAGTTATTCATATTTTGTTTCCTCTTTTGGATTGACTATAAAATATAATTATACCGTAAGCATTCAGCTGTTAGCTATTGATTGTGCTACCCGATCGAAGCTTTAGTTAATAATATCAAAACTGAAATTTATGAATAACAATATAACAGAAAAACAAACTCCAGATCCCAATCAAATTACTGAATAATTAATAATTAATAATTATTAATTAAATACCTTGGTTAAAAGCCTCCCCTTGACAGGGGAAAAAGCGGTCGTTTGCGGAGCAGTCCGTAGGATGGGATGGCGAGGTCTCCCGCTCTTGCAGAGCCACTTCGTTAACGCCATATCCAATCGACCAAGAGAAAAGTGCTAGGATATTTCCTTATATTCAATTCCCGTAAGGTTTTAACCAGAGGTAATTATCCATTATCCATTATCCATTAATGAAAAATATTCTAGTTTTAGGTGCAACAGGGGGAGTAGGTCAAATAGTAGTTGCCAAATTAATCGCCCAAAATTATCAAATTATTGCCATAGTTAGAGATATGGAAAAAGCTCAAAAGTTATTTGGTGATTCAGCAAATATCAAAATTTTTCCAGGAGATGTTCGCGAACAAAAATCCTTAGAAAAATGTCTGGCAAATCAACAAATAGATGCCACTATTTCTTGTCTCGGAACTACAGCTTTTCCTTCAACTAGATGGTGGGGAGGTAACAATCCAGAAAATACGGATTATTTAGGCAATCAAAACTTAATTAATGTGATGCCTCCTAATTTAAAACGATTTATTTTAGTTTCTTCAGTAGGAGTCGAACGTTCCGACCAATTTCCTTATAAAATTCTCAATTTATTTGGAGTTTTAGATTATAAATTAAAAGCAGAAAACTTATTAAAGAGTTCTGGTTTACCTTACACAATTGTTAGACCAGGTAGACTAACAGACGGTCCTTATACTTCTTATGATTTGAATACATTAATCAAGGCAACAAGTGAAAATCGCCAAAAAATAATTGTTGGTCAAGGAGATAAATTACTCGGTGAAACCAGTAGAATTATTGTTGCTGAAGCTTGTGTAGAAGCTCTCAAATTAGACTGCACAATTAACCAGACTTTTGAGATAATTAATCAGGCTGGAAAAAACGAAATTCCTGATAATGATAAATCCTTATTTTGGCAAAGATTATTTACAAAAGCACAATCAAATAATTCTTTATAGTAGTAGGTTGGGTTAAGCGACAGCGCAACCCAACAAATAGAACTTTATTGCTTATTGTTAAATCAAATTCCTGATAACGATAAGTGGTACTTAGAAATTCTATTGTTGGATTGACGCAGGAAACCCAACCTACAAACTGATGATGATAAATCCTTATTTTGGCAAACATTATTTACAAAAGCACAATCAAATAATTCTTGATATTAGTAGGTTGGGTTAAGCGACAGCGCAACCCAACAATAGGCACTCCAAAAACTTACAGTGATGAGCGAATACCACGTTGTACAGTTATTAACTATTAAAAACTATTTTACTGCACTTTAGAAATTATACTGTTGGGTTTCCTGCGTCAACCCAACCTACAAACTTCTTCCTTACTTCTAATTTTACGACACAGCAAAACCCGAATATTGCCGTTTGTAAGGTGCAAGAAAAGCCAGAATAATATCTGATTTTGGCACCCCTAAATCTAATAATTCATTAGCAATACCAATTTCTGTACCATCATGTTGTATCCAGATTTTTTCATCTTTAATATCTATTTGCAACACACAACCCCGTACTCTTCTATTGCCATGCCAACCTACATTTAGAAGTTGATAATGGTCTCTTTGTTCGTCAAAAATAACTTGTACTTCTATATCTCCATAAGATGGTTTGTATTGACTATACTCAGTAATAATATTTTTGACATAATTCCTATATTTGATTAATTTTTCCATTCCACAATTACCTCATTTCCAGGATTGTAAATAATCAATTTTATTTGATTGTCTGCAACTGCTACTTGAGTAAATACAAGAGTAAAAAAAGCTTCATAAGTATCTTCAGAAACAGCTAAATATAGAACTCTTTCCGGTTCAATTCTTCTTAATACTGTTCGGTAGTTAATAAATTGCCCCAAAGCACTATGAAATTCTGAAATTAGTGATCTTCGAATAAAACTTTTAATTTCAACAGCAATTTTTTTTCCATCTTTTTCAGCGCCAACAATTCTTTCAGCACCTAAATCAACATACAAATCAACTCCACCAAATTCTAAGTAAAGAGGGTCATCAGTAATAACCCAATTTTCTTTGATTAAGGCATTTTTTACAGCATCATGGAAAACATCTTTAGCAGGCATAATTTACTACAACTTTACAACTTTAACACTTGATATTGCACGCCTGTTTCAAAAATTCTTACCCCTCCACCTTCAGCAACAGTCTGTCTTAAAGCTTGAGCATTACTAACAGTAACTCCTGCCAAATAATCAATCCCAAATTCCTTTAACTCTGCTAACCAAGGCATAGTCGGACCCATCAAAACTAACTGAGAATTTTTTGCCAATTCCACTAACCGAGGAAAAGTCTTATTAGCAATAGAAGTCGCTGTCAAAAACACCCATTCCGCCTCCGGTAACAAATATTCTGATGCGGTGTCGGGAAGGTCGTCCGCTCCCGGTTGCCGTTCGATGACAGTCATCTCCACCTCATTCTCATAACGAGATAACCGGGGATACCTACCAATAATAGCCACTTTTTTTCCACGAATCATTGGTAGAAAATATTCAAATACTGCCAAATTTCCAGGTCCGTAAGGAGATAAAGGTTCTGCTTGAGTCGGAAGTAGCGATCGCCCATTTATTTCAGCATTAATAGCTGCCATTCCCACAGTTGCTTCAAAGCTATTCCAAGACCTTAACCAGGATGCCAACTCTTTCGCAGGTTTATTAACCAGAGTTCCCGACCAAGGCAACGTGCGTGTAACTGTACCCGGACTCATACATAAACCAATACTTTCAGTTTCACACAGAGTCCAGGTTAAACCGATTAATATTTCCTTTATGGGAGTATTAGTATTCCCATAGTCTAACAATAAATCGTATATTTCTTTTGGATGCACCATAGTTATTTCAGTTATTAGTTCTCAGTTCTCAGTAATTATTAAATCTGTGATTAAAGGTAAATGATCTGAACCTATATTTTTACCACTTTTTGTTCTGACAACCCTAATATCTTGACTTACCAAACAGTGGTCTATTGGAATAGATAATAACGGGAGAAAGCTTGGCCAAGTAGGAATCATACCAAAGCCTTTTCGTGCATTATACAGTCCAGAATTACTAATCAACTCTTTGTAATATGGAGACCACATCGTTATATTCAAATCCCCAATAACTACTATTGAGCTTTTCTGATGTGTTATATGATTAGCAATTTCTGATAGCTGTTTATTCCGCAAATTAAACCCATATTTTCCAATACCCCAGCTGGGATGGGTTGCTAATATTGAGAGAGTTTTTCCCTGAATCTCGATTTGGGTACTTACAGTTTTTCTTCCTCCCCCTAAATCTTGTATTGATGTATTTTTTAGAGGTATTTTACTATAAACTGCTATTCCCAAATTTACATTTTTATCGAAAGCAATTTGTGGCTCTTGATGAATCATCCAATAAGAATAATCTTTTTGTAAAAGTTCTAATTTTTCTGCCCAAGCATCAGTCACTTCTATAAATATCGCTAGATCGGAATTTTCTTCTTTTACTTGAGAGATTAATCGCTCATACTGTTGGTTCTTATAGAAGACATTCGCTTGCAAAAATCTGATTTTTCGATCGCTCGGATATTTGATTATATCTGGGGAAATATAAAACGGGATTACTTCTAATAAATTAATCGTCAGGCAGAATAAACTAATCAGCAACCAGAGAGAATTGCTAACCCATAAAAAAAATAATATCCCCAATAAGCTCAAAAATGTATATTGGATTTTCAAATGACAGGTTAGTTCGAGCAGATAGTGAAACTTTCCTAAATAACTAGCCAGAGAACATAGAGTCACTAAGACGATAGTAATGACAAAAATCAAGTATATTAGTTTTTCTATCCCCAAAATATCCATCAAATGTCCTGTTAATTAAAGATATCCAAGATTAGATTTGGAATGGTCTTATACCAATTACCAAAAGTAATGCTATACTTCAACAGTCAAATAATTACCAAGATTAAAAGTCTGTTTTTGACAATTATTAGTCGGTTAGTAATTAGGGCTTGCTGAATAAATATAAAAGCATTTACATATAAATATTTTAGCCTTTTTAGGTCTTTAAAAAGTACCTAGTTTTTAGATCTTCATGCTCAAAAAGGAGCACATTTTTGGCAAGAGTTGGGCAAAAAAATTACTCCCCTGCTCCCCTACTCCCCTACTCCTTAAAAAAGACTTTTTCAGCAAACCCTAATTATTTTTCCTACTTTTCCTCTCCCCACACCTCCCACACTTCCCCATCCTATCAGATATAGCATTCTTTTTGAGAAATGGTCTTATTGCGGAAGTGCAAGAACATTTATACTTCCACCCGGAGGACATAATTTTTCGATCGCCTCCTTTGTCATCATAATTGGATATTTAGCGGTTAAATGTATTAGTCGATATTTAGCGTCTTTTAACTCAGCAAGCAATTTCTCTAACTGTTTTTCCTCTTCCTCATTCTGACGAGCCATCTCAAGAATTATCTTGGGGGAATCTCGTAAAAGAAGTTTCCTTGCACCTTTGAGAACAGCTAGTTCGTAGCCATCCACATCTAACTTAATCAGCTCGACTCTCTTGTGGGGGTTCTTCTCGAAATATCCATCAAGTGATATCCCTTGACCCCCATCAGTCGTCATTAATCTTCCTTTGTGTTGTGGGTGCGTCAATTTGTCCTCGCTCACCGACAGATTCCAACTCGAATACACAAAAGATGGTAGTTCTTTTTCCTCTTCTAGTAACATCATCTGCTCAGTCTTAACCCGATTGAGCAAATGAGGGTTTAAAGATAAATTATTCTGTAACTTACCATAAGCCCATGAGGTTGGTTCAAAGGCAATAACACCTCCATTAACTCCCACATATTCAGCTAAGGGAAGGGTTAGTGCGCCGATGTTTGCACCGATATCCACAACAAAATCTCCCGGCTTGACAATACGCTTTAGTTCCTTGATTGTTTCTGGCTCGTAGACTCCTAAATAAATGGCAAGGTCTATACCCTCTTTTAAATCAAGAGACCAATGTAAACCTCGACGATATACTTTAGTAGTTGATGAAAGCCCAAAAATTCTTCTAGCCCCAACAATCAAATTACTAATCAATCGGGCAATTGTGATTTTTTTCTCAGTTGGAAGTCTCACCATGTCATTTCAGTTATCAGTTATCAGTTATCAGTTATCAGTAGCTCTGGCTGTTTGCGCAGCATGACCGAGGAAACCCAGAGGCTTGAAATACGGAAACTTACTTTTTTCATCCCCTTAAAAGGGGAGGCTTTAGACCTTATTTTTTGGTAAAATTACCTTTCGTTAATTCACATCATCCTAAAGAAATCTTAGCAAAAGTATCCCTGAAAGGGGAAGGCTTCAGACCCACTTTTTCGGTGAAGCCTTTCAATATTTTTCTCCAATGGCACGTTATACCAATTCACTTTAAAGATGTGAAATACTTTCCTCAAGTTGCTGTAGTGTCAAAGTTCTGAGTCTATAAAATCTTACTTTTGACTGTTGACTTCCGTGAAACGGTATCTGAGTCTATAAAATCTTACTTTTGAATTTTGACTTTTGAATTTTGACTTCCGTAAAGAGGAACGCCACCTCCCTCGCTAGACTGGTAGGCTGCTTCAACGCAGGACATTGTGGCGAAGGCATCTTCCACCGAAGTGGGCAAGGGGCGAGATGGGTCTTCCAACTTGCACATCAGGCTGGACATGGAACCAATGAAGGCTTCTGGGAACCACGACCCCCGAATATCGTAGCTTTGCCACCCCGCTTCCTCTTCCCCCTGCAACAGGCAAACTTCAAATTCATCGCTAGTTCCCTTGGGATAATCCATCATCACCCCCAGGCGGATCTTGATGGCTCCTTGGGTGCCCTCGAATTTCAAATATGATTCCTGATGTTTCAGACCAAACTTATGAGCATGATTAGTGTTAATGGTAGCCCGCACAAACTCCCCATAGTCCAACATTAAGGTCGTGCGCACTGAGGCTATCTTGATTAGATCGGGATGCTTTACTGTTTTTGCGTAAACCCTCTTGGGGTCTCCCAAGAATGAGCGGATGAGGTCGATATAGTGGATGCTGTGGTAAAGAATTTCTACCCGCTGGCACTTTTCAAAGAAATCCCATAAATGCCAAGGGGTGTCAACCGTAACCCGCATCTCAATGTCGAGAAGCTCGCCCAGGCAACCTTCTTCGATCAAGTGGCGAGCTGCTATCACAGGCGGTGCTGTGCGCAACTGAAAATTAACTGCCGCAGTGTATTCCCGTTCGCGACAGATGCTTAACAACTGACGTGCCTGAGCTAAATCCTCGCCCATGGGCTTTTGGATCAATATCCCAGCTCCTCGCGGAAACTTGGGCAGCAGTCCCGGTAAAGCCGAAGCTGGTACAGCAATATCAAAGACTGTGTTTGCTGGAGCCTGGGCTACCGCCTGTTCAACACTAGCGTAAACTTTGGGAATGGAGAATTTCTGAGCCAGGGAGACTGCTTTCTCCTGCTTGATATCATTAATTCCTGCTACCTTAAAACCAGCGATCTGATAGGCTGGCAGGTGAGCATCGGACACAATGCCACCAGCACCGATAATTACTATGGGTCGTGGCTGCTCAGGCATGATAATTTGGTCATTGATCTGCATGAGTGGCACCAAAATATTACTATTTAGGGTTTGCGTATGGAAAATCTTTTGGTAAGGGTAGAAGTCAGGATTCATATAGAGTCCGGTTATATAATTTAAGTGTTTAACCTTATTTTATATGAGGGTTTGAAGACTAAATGATATCAAATCCGCCTAATTGCACATAGAACCAATAACGTCATAATCAGGATTTTAAGCTATTAGGCATCTCCAATAATAAAAAATAAAATCAATTATCTTAGATAAATTATCAATTATTTCCCCCTACTCCCTACTCCCTACTTCCTACTGGAGATGTCTATTGATTGTGAGGTTATTTAACCGGATTTGATATGAGGGGTCTGACCCTTAACTCCAACGTTATAGTTATTATGAGGGGTCTGACCCTTAACTCCAACGTTATAGTTATTGAAATTTTTGGATGATATAGAATCTGGTAATATAGTATGTGTTCATAGTAAACCAGTATTATTAACTAAGCTATAGATAAATACTAAAAATTTCTGAAAAAATTTCATTAATTTCTCACCTGCTAACCTCTAAACCAGTATATAAAATCATATTTAAAAGTTGGAAACCGCCTTGGATATGTTTAATATTTGATTTCCCATAAGTTCTTGGTAAATATTCTACAGGAATATCCTGAATAGTTAAGCCACATTTTTTGCACCCAATGAGCAAATCAAAATCCCCAAAAGGATCGTATTTACCAAAGTTTTCCCAATTAGCAACTATCTGGAGATAGTTTTCTTTGGTAATAGCTTTAGTTCCACAAAGGGAATCCTTAATTTCAACTTCTAATATGATTGATAGCAGTTTAGCAAAAAAGCGATTGGCAAGTTGATTGAACAATGGCATCGTTTTCAATGATACTGAATGGGTGAGTCGCGATCCATTCGCTAATTGACAATTACCTGAAGCGATCGCCTCGAAAAATTTGGTTAACTCATTTGGGTGAACAGTTAAATCGGAATCTAGAATAATCAGAACATCACCTGTTGCCATGTTAAAACCCTGACGAACAGCATCACCTTTTCCTTTTCCATTATTCTGACATATTTTGATATCCCATTGCTCCTCATATAAACTCTTAATTCTCTTGATTTCTTCCCAAGTATTGTCTGAGGAATTACTCTCAATAAATATAATTTCTGTATGTTTACCTAGTTTTGGCAGTTGAGTAATGCAATCTTCAATAGTACCAGCTTCGTTTCGGGCAGGTATAATTACACTTGCTGTTGTTTGATAACTTGGTGCTTTTTTTGTTACCTCTAACATATATTACCTATCTTTGTTCTTTATAGTCATCTTTTGTGTAACCAAGCTGTGTTTTACCTAAAATGATATCAGACCAAATATATATTTGGACTATCAAAACTCATCAATCAGACTTAATACTACTAAGAATTAACCATTAATTTTGCAGCGATTTATACAGAGATTCTAACTTAGCTGAAACATCCGGAGGTTTAGCAGTAAAACGAATATAAAAATTACCATTTTCTGCTTTTTTCTCTAAAACTTTACCATAAACATCCTCACTTTCTTTTCCATCCCACACAAAATTAAGCTTAATATTAATCAAAGCTGGCGGGATATTTTCCCCTGAATTTACCCCCTGAATTTCTGCTTCTTTTTCCGACAACTTTACCAAACTTCCTTTATTTAAACAATCACCAACATTTTTGCCATCTAAAACTACATAATGTAAAGAAATAGCTTCTTTTAGAGGTAAATAAATTTCCTCTTCTTTTGTTAAAACTAAATTATATTTACCACCAAGACCACCCACATCATAAATAGTAATTGGTTGTTTAACTCCTTTTGGCATAACTTCTTTTTCACCATTAATTTGAATTATCGATCCTACTTCGTTTAAAGTAGTTCCAGAAATTAAAATTTGCCCTCCAGTAGTATAAGATTCAATTCGATAAGTTAAATTTACCTGACTGCCAACAATACCATATTTTGTCCGTTTCAAAGAACCAATATTACCTACAACAACTTCCCCTGTATTAATCCCAATTCCCATTTCTAAAGGTGTTAAACCCCACTCTTTCATCTGTTTATTTACAGGTTCCATTGCCAACTGCATATCAATAGCACAAGCAACAGCTCTTGTTGGATCGTCTTCTCTAGTAATAGGGGCACCAAATAAAACTAAAATTCCATCCCCCATAAACTCATCAATAGTTCCCTGATACTTAGTAATTACATCTGCCATATATCCCAAATAAAAGTTCAGAATTTTCACAACTTCTTCTGGTGGCAAACGTTCTGATGTGGCAGTAAAACCTCTTAGATCGGAAGTTAAAATTGTGATTTTACGACGTTCTCCTCCTAACTTTAACCCTTCAGGACTTTCTAATAAAGTAGCCACTACTTCGTCAGTTAAATAACGACCGAAAGTTTTGCGAATATCCTGAGCAGTACGAGCAATATAAGCTGTAATCGCAACTGCTGATGTTGTCATCCCTAAAAACGCGGGAACCACAGGCAACCACCAGTTCCACAAAAAAGCAATATAAGTGCTAGCAAATAAAACTCCACCAGCAACAAACATCGTAATTACTTTCCAAATAGAAAAATAACTAACACCACGAGTAGTTCGCCATTTCCAAGTTGTCGCTGCTCCTATTCCAGACCAAAATAAAATCCACATCCACTCAAACGGTTCCTCCCAAGTCTTAACCATAGAACGACCATCAATAGCAGAACTAACCAGTTGACTGATAATATTAGCATGAACTTCAACCCCACTCATAGGTTCTAAAGTTCTAATTAAGCTACTACTGTAGGGAGTAGAAAATAAATCCTTAGAACTTTGACCCACCTTCCCAATCAAAATAATCCGATCGCTCCCCCAGTCAGGAGGTACTCGGTCTTCTAAAATATCCATCATGGAAACAGTCTCAAAATGGCGAGTCGGACCCCGGTAATTTAAAAGAATTAGATAACCACCTGCATCTGCGCGTACATAACCACCATCATTAGCTTTAAATTGCTTTAGTACAGCTTTACCTAACTGAAATTTCTCATCATCAACTTTCTCTAGACTAATATCAAAATTCTCCAAGTAACGCAAAGCAATATGAGAAGCAAAACTCCAGACATTTTCCCCATTTTCAAGGGTGACAAGTAAATAACCTCGTCGAATCCTTTTATCTGAATCTACTTTTAAATCATTAGCACCTGACTGATTATTCTCCTCCAAAGCAGGTGCTGCGTCTATCACATCCCTTTGTCTATCCCCCACTACTTTTTTAATTCCAACTAAATTGGGGGTAGACTCGAAAACTTCCACTAATTCCTGATGACCAGGTTCTACAGGTACATCCCGATAAATATCTAAAGCAATAACTTTTGGCTCCATTGCTTTCAATTTATTCAGCAATTTAGCATAAACAGCATCAGGAAAAATTGACTGCCCAATTGCTCTAAGGTCGTCTTCATTAATGCCTACAATAGCAATTCTATTGTCTGGATTTTCCAAGGGTCGCATCCGCATATATGCATCATAAGTGCGCCACTCCCAAAACTGTACTAAACCAACAAAACGTAGTAGGATTACCAAAACTGTGATACTGGGTGCGGTAATCCAAACACCATACCATTGACTAAAAAAATAAGTGCATTTATTCCATAACATCAGTTATTAACCACTTTTTAGGAAACAAACAGTTCAATAATTAATAATTAATTATTAATTATTACCTCTTCATGTAATAGAAGGATTAGGTTAAAAGGAATTTTTTCTTTTTTATCCATGAATAGAGAGGCTTTATAGCTGAATTTTTCGGCGAGCCCAATTTTACGTTCAAGTCAAAGTTAGACTGCTCCGAATCAATTTAGGAGCTTGTTGCAGCTATTACAATGGTAATTATATGTTATTCAAGTTCTATTTGACAACAGGATGCAAAAGGTTCAGAAGCAATTTCTTTTAATCCTACTGATGTTAATAATTCTTCCCACTCTGTAGGGTTAGAATTGCGTAACTCAGCTAAAGTGGCTATTGTCTCATTCCAAATTCTGGCTTTTGCGTATATTTCTGCTTGTTCAAGGGGAGTGGCATTTTTTAAGCTATTTTCTAAGTCTGAACTTATTTCTACTTTTTTGATAGTTCCCTCAACAAATTTGTCAGCACTGCGATCCCAAGGGTCAAAAACTATCGCAAACCTCCATGTATATTCTTGATTTTTTGTCAAATTTACATTTTTGGGCACAGTAAGTTTCACAATACCAGAAGTATTGGTAACATCTAAATTGGTTAAATATATAGTTTCACCAAATTCATCAATTATTTCAAATTCTGCTGACTTTGCTTCGTGTTCAGGAACATACAGAAAAATTTTCGGATTACTAGCGATTGTAGTTCCAGCATTATCATCTCCTGGCATTAGAGCTATCAAGTCACTTCTGCTAGGACCGCGAGTACCTCCACCACTGGTTCGACCTGAAGGCGATCTTTGTCCCCCATCAGGAAATTCTATACTAATTAGCAATTCTGGGGTTGACTGTGCTTTTGCCAATTGCCAACCTGAAAAAGTCACAATAATTGGAGATATTACTAAAGCTAAAAGTCCCCTAGACTTAATATTTGGCTTCCCCATAATCAATCACATCTCCTTTGATTAGATGATTTAACTATACTTGCCATCCTAACATATCTCTCAATCAGTCTATTTACCTACTCTAATTGAGGGCTTTTAATTATTGATTTTTTTTGAGATTTTTCGTTAGCTATGTATTTGAAATTACCGAATAATTAAGGTTTAAAGCCTCCGCTTTTTCCCCTATCTAAGGGGAGGCTTCAAGGCGCGAATTATTTAATAATTAATAATTAATTAATTATTAATTGTTGAAGGTTGAAGGTTGTGGCACATCATTTCAGTTATCAGTACCTTCTTTAATAGGGAGGCTACGAAAATTCGGAATATTCTTTATTTTATCCCCTTAAAAGAAGAGACTTGAGACCCAAATTTTTCAGTCAATATTATCTCAAAGGAAAATTTTCCTTACTTAAATATATAGTGTTTATCAGCTTTTGTAAGGTTTACTTGTTTTTCTTCTTTTATTTTCCCTGGTTCCGATTCCCTAAAATCTATAACTTTCTAACTCATATCAAATCCGGGAGAATTGGACATAAAAAAATTCTCCAATCGTCAGAACTACGCTCATCTTTGTAATTCTCTCTCCTCCTGACCTAATTACGACTTAACCAATCTATAACTGTTTAACAGGATTTGATATCACTCACACTTGAGAATTGCTATATTAAAAGCTATAACTATCTTCAGACTCAAGAGTCATACCTCTAGATATTATATTTCTATTCTCATTGAGAAATTATTTAGGAAAATTTGTATTATTTTATGGCCTGTATTGCCTGAAATATCATTGATAAACTTAATATTCAAGATAGTGACAGAGAAAAATATAGATATATTCTGTGCCAAATATTTTCTAATTTGAGAGAACTGTTGATTTTTTCAGGGTTAATTGCAGAAAATATTCAGTAGAAATTTCCCCTCTTAACGGGTAGGAATCCTCCATTGTTATTCTCTAGTATTTATCGCACAATTAGAGTATAGGGTTTCTCGGTAAGTCTGAGGTACAGTTAATCTTTTCTATTTGCTGTTCCCTGTTCCCGAAAAGCTAGAATTTTTTATTTTACAAGTATGCTAATTGCTATATATCATAATAAATAATTATAAAATTTAAGTAGTAGAGTTATGACCAAGAAACAAGTTAATTAATGGATAATGGATAATGGATAATTACCTCTGGTTAAAACCGTACAGGAATTGAATATAAGGAAATATTATTTCTTCTCTTGGTAGATTGGATATGGCGTTAACGAAGTGGCTCTGCAAGAGCGGGAGACCTCGCCATCCCTCTACCGCTTTTTTCCCCTTGAAAGGGGAGGCTTTAAAGAGTGAATTATTTAATTAACAATTAACAATTATTAATTATTCGGTAAATAGCCTCCTCAGTCAAGGGGATAAAAAAGGAAATTGTTGATTTTATTCGCCTCTCTATTACTGGAAGTACTGTTAACTGATAACTGATAACTGAAATGACAAACCCACAAAACCAAATTACCCAAACTTATGCTCAAGATGATGTTCAGCAAATTCTCCAACTTGCTTTAGCACATCGCTCTGAAGGAGGCGAACTTACAAAAGCACAAGTATTAGAAATTGCCCAGGAGATGGGTATTTCTCCTGAAGAATTAGCAGCAGCAGAACAGGAATGGCTTGCCCAACGGGGTGAGTCTCAAGAAAAACAAATTTTTAATCAAGTTCGCCGAGAAAAATTAAAGCAAAGTGCGATTAAATATGGAATTGTTAATTCATTTTTAATGCTGCTTAATTTAGTAACTGCTCATACTCTTTCCTGGTCTTTACCAATTTTATTATTGTGGGGATTATGGTTAGCTTTGGATGCTTGGAAAACTTTTCAACTGGAAGGAGAAGATTATGAAAATGCTTTTCAAAGATGGCGTTTAAAGAAAAAGGTAGGGCAATCTATTGGTTCTTTGGCGGATAAATTTTTCAAGAATATACAGTCTTGAATCATAATCAGCATAATTTATAAGTATAGGGAATAAGAAGATTTTTTTGATTAATTAAAAGCATTTTATATTGCTTCTTTTCCCTTCCTCATCAAATATAGCAATCCTATTTAAGTTGTAATATTTTGCTGGTAGGGGCGAATGGCTATTCGCCCCTACAGGAGTCAGGAGTCATAATTTTAAAGGTTTTTAGTTCAAATTAACTATTAGAAAAATTCTCACAACCAATCCGCGGATTGCATAAGCAAGCTAACGTGACTTATTCATAAATTAGTCATCCTAATATTGACGTTAATATTTCTACAAAAAGCTCTATTGGAACTGATATAGCACTACGCAAATAGGGCGCGGACATTTCTAAATCCTGAAACCTTTTGATAGTCAACTGTTCCCTGTTCCCTGTTCCCTATTCCCTAGCGCGTAGCGCTATATTACTATGAGATTTATCAACCCCAAAATTGATTATACCTTTAAAAGAATATTCGGCTCTAACAAAAGTTAAGAGATACTAATCAGCTTTTGAAATGCAATTATTTACAATGGTGAAAGTATTATCAAATCTCTCACAATTATCAACCCATATACCCCTGGTAAGATTATCACTTTAAAAGAAACTTATTTAGATATCAAAGCAGTTTTATAAGACCATTCGGTTGTGATTATTGAAATGCAAATTGCTACTACAATTGCTTTTGATAAATGAGTAGCTTATAATCTCTCAAAAACTTATGCTAATCAATTAGAAAGAGGGTAACGTTATCATTTGCTAAATCCAGTTATTGCCGTGACAATAACAGATTTTTTTATGTTCAAAGAAACTGATAAATTTGTAACTAATTTCGTCTTTAAAGAGAAAGATGAATCATTTACATATAAATCAAATTTGATCAAGTTAATATTTGTAGAATTGCCAAAATTTCATAAAAATTTGGCAGAATTAGAGACATTAATAGATAAGTGGATTTATTTTCTCAAGGAAAATTCTCGCTTAGAAACAATTCCAGAAATTTTGGGAGAAGTACCAGAAATAGAACGTGCTTTAAATATTGCTAATCAAGCCAACTTTTCCTTAGAATAATTAGATGAAGTAGACCGACAGGGGATGGCTTTGCAAGATGATAGAGGCAGAATAAATGCTGCTAAATTAGAGGTATTAATGCGTATACTAAATAAACAATTTGGTGAAATTTCTCAAGAGATAACTCGCCAGTTTGATTATTTATCTGATACAGATTTCGATGATTTAGCTGAGGCTATTTTGGATTTTAATAATCTGGATGATTTATTAAGTTGGTTGGAGGAGAGAATCTCTTTTGATGATTAATTAAACTAAATTTATACAGCATTTTCCTACTTGATGAAGTACACATACTCGGGAATAGGGAATAGGGAAGATGCATCGGAGGATAGAGAATCAGCAAAAAAATATTTACCCCGTCAATTAACCACATTAATCTGGAATATTTTATATTATACCAATTCCAAAAAATAACGCTATACTTCCTCAAAACTTCAGTTATTCAGTAATAATAATAGTTCAGTAATGTTTCTAACAATTCGTTTGAAAAGAGCAAAAATATCTTATTCGGTTGAACCCTACTCCCTACTCCCTACTCTCAAGAAAAGAAACGATCGCTCACCTAACTAATTAAGAAAGCGATCGCCTCAAATTTTTCACTAATTTTTTGACAAAATGTCGATATTAAACTGATGATTTAGGCATCTAAAATAGAAACAACAATTTCACCAGAATTATCTTCTTCATAAACATCCAGTAACAAAGCACTAACCGTAATTGTCTCTTTAACTTCTAATGTCATGGTATCGTCATATCCATTCAAAGAAGACCATGTTGCTACAGTTTCTACATTAGTCTTGAGGTTAACAAATTTTCCACCATATATCCACAGTAATACAAATGGTTCAGCAGTCATGCCACTAGCATAGCTAAATGCTCCACTCTTAATCCGCAAAACATACATACCAGGTTCTAAAGTGGCGGATGCGGCCTCATTCTGTAGGTTATCCATCCATGCTTTATCTACTATTAAGCAGTTCTTCTTACTATCAACAGTGAGGTTTTTCATGTGAATTTATCTCTTCTTTTTTCAGGTTAAGTATGAATTTTTGGCCTGTTTAAGACAGGTTTAATTGAGCAGTATATTACCTGCTATTGCTTGAGCAAATATCAATATACTATAGCGCTATACGCAAGTCAAAAGTTACAAGTAATTTCTGAGTAAGTTTTTGGCAACCCAAACATTATTTACCAATGTCCACGCTCTAAATACTTACTCCTATATCACAAAGTTGTATCTAAAAAACTAAAAAATTTAATCAAGTAAAGATTGATCAATCAAACTAAAATAGATATTTATTACCAAAAATTACTTTCCTATATCTTACTCCTCACTTTGCCTAGTAAAAATACAGCACTTCCCGATGTTATGAGGTACACCTATCGCGGGCAAGATCCCCGCACTACAATAATTTTACTATTCACGCCTTGTACCTCATTAGTCCGAAATATGCTGTATATTATTACCGTGAATTTGAGCAGTTTTTTTTTTAATTATAAATTGCTAGATTCTCAACACAAAATACTTTGATTTCTCTATATATAACCTAACTAAAACCTATCAATTTGTCGCGATTTTTCTGATAATTTTGCTTCTTTTTGACCCATAATTCTTGCCCTACCATTTAGCAAACCAATAGGAGTATTAAATAACTCTAATACCTCTGCTTTACCTGATATTATTTTAACTGTTGTTAGGGGTAATTCTTTTAATAACCATCTACTCAAACGATACACATATTCTTTAGTTTTCAACTCTCTCATTAAATCAACGCCATGTAGTTCATGCAAATATTTATTCGACTTTCCATACCTGCGCCATTGACTTTGTAAATCTTTCCAAGTTGAACGATGTCGATGTTTAATTATAGCCTTTTCGGCAAACTTAAACTGATAAGATGTGTCTCGTAAAATCCGCCAACAAATATCAGCATCTCCACCTGTTGTTAAGTAAGGACGAAATAATCCTACTTCTACAAATGCTTGCTTTCTAATAGCTAAGTTAGCAGTTTGACCATAAGGGCAAAATGGATGAGCTAAAGTATGTTTTTGGGAAAGAGTCTCTTGTTTGTCAGCGTATTTTTCTAATAAACTATCACCGGGTAAAGCAAGTATTTCCCCCACTACAAGACCAACATTAGAGTCAGAAAATGGCTGAATTAAATTTTCTAACCATTCGGGTTGGGGGCGACAGTCGCCATCAGTAAAAGCCAGTATCTCGCTATTAGCTGCCCGAATACCAGCATTACGAGCAGCATAAGAACTTTGAATCTGATTTTCTGCCAGTGGGCGAATCGTAATTTCCTTTGACTCTGCTGCTGCTTGAATAATAGAACTACTACGATCGCTACTATTATTATCTACCAGTAAATATTCTACTTTGTCGGCAGAATAAGTTTGCGATCGCAGACATTCTATCAACTCTGGCAAGTCTTTCTCACCATTATAAATTGGTATAACTACTGAAACTTTTGTCATTTTACCCGCTCAAGGAAGTTGTTAAAATTTTCAATGACTAATAGACATCTCCAAATAATCAAAAATCAAATCAATTATAGTACTCTTAATCGATCAATTTTTTCCCCCTACTCCCTACTCCCTACTCCCTATTTTCTAATGTAATAAGCAGAAGCTAACTAGAATTGAACTAACTAAATAAAAAGTTCCTACCACTTGAGTTTCTAACCAACCCGATAGTTCCAAATGATGATGGAAAGGAGCCATTTTAAATAACCGTTTACCTACTCCATCATGACCTTTTGTTGCTTTGTAATAACTCACTTGAGCAATTACAGAAAGAGTTTCTATCAAAAAAATTCCACTAATAATTAAAAGTACCCAGAGAGTATTAGTCAGTAAAGCAACTGCTGCTAAACCACCACCCAAAGCTAAAGAACCCGTATCACCCATAAACACTTTAGCAGGATTACGATTATGAGCAACAAAACCAAGACAACTACCACTCATGCAAGCACAGAAAATCATCAGCTCTAAAGAGGTAGGGGCTAAATAAGCTCCTAATCCTAAAAAAGCGATCGCTCCCAAACCGCCCATTAACCCATCAACACCATCAGTAAGATTTGTAGCGTTACTTTCAGCAACTAAAACAAAACCTGCCAGAGGCCAAAATAGCAATCCCAAAGATAATTCTAGACCAAAAGGTAAAGCAATATTACTAATCGTACTAGGCTGACTCCATGCTAGCCACCCACAAAATAGAATAGCAAAACCAATCTGCAAAGCCAGTTTCATTTTTGGAGATATTCCTTTATTAGACTTGCGTTGCAAAATTTGCCAATCATCTAGCCAACCAATAAAGCCATAAGCTAGAGTAAGTAAAGATACAGCTATTACATCTGGGTGAAATCTGGACAATATCAGGGCGATCGCTACTCCCACTGGTACAAAAAATATGCCTCCCATAGTTGGAGTCCCAGCTTTTTGTAGGTGGGCTTGGGGGCCATCCTCCCGGATTATTTGTCCAGCTTTCAGCTTTCTTAGTATAGGTAGAGCAAAATACCCTAAACTTACAGTTAATAGGCCACAAAGAATTAGGGGAAAAGTAAGAGATCCGATACTAAAAATCCTATTAGCCATACCATCTAGAATCAAGGCAAAGAAACTTAATCCTAAACCTAGACCCCATAATAAATTTTCTCCCGATAAGGTGATAGACTTATTCAAAGTCAACTTATTTTGCATAAAAAAACTCCTCAACACACACTTTTTTAGATTTAAAATTTGATAAATAACTATCAAGTTTAGCTAATAAATAAATAGCTTTTTGGTCATCACAAATCTTTATTCAACTGCTTCATCTGAATTTTCATCCAAAGGCTCATCATCATAAGAATTGTCATCTACAGCTATTAATGCTGAGATTTCTTCTTCTTCTTCTGTGTATTTCTCTGATTCAACGGGGTCTCTAGGCAACATTTTGCCTGATGATTCCAACCAATCAACTAAAGATGAGTCTCGTTGGGCAGTAATTACATCTGCAGGTTCATGACGAGGTATTAGAAGCAGAGAGGGATTATAGAGTGTAACTGTTGGTGACTGGGATTGATTATTTCTACGGCTAATAGCTCCGATTTCTTTTTCTACTGTTTTTTCTACCGTTGCTTCTACAATGCTTGTTGATACCGTTGGTTTTGCTACTGTTTCCTGTACTGGGGTTTGTGGCACTACAGGTTGTGGCACTACTGTTTCCTGTACGGGGGTTTGTGGCACTACAGGTT